>JANPJN010000033.1:0-16136 GCA_031425515.1 Acidobacteriota bacterium
ATGCCGCCCTTCTTGAACTCGATCGGCACTCGGGCGCCGATGAGGCGCGCGGTCAGCTCGCCGATGTTCGGCTCGTGGCCAACCAGCGCGATGCGCGGCTTCCGCATGTGGCGGGCGAGCTCGTGGAAGACGCCGGCCGGCGTCCCGGCGGGGGCGAGTGCGTCGCTGGTCGATATCGTCGGCGTCGTGGTGAGCCCGCCGGCGAGCGTGTCGGCGGTCTGCCGTGTCCGGACGAGCGGGCTCGTGATGATGTGGTCGAAGCCGATATCGAGGGCGTTCAGTGCCCGCGCGGCCTGCTGAAGGCGTTTGATGCCCGCCCCGGTGAGCGGCCGTTTCGAGTCGTCCGGATACTCCTCGCCGCGCTCCGCGGCTACTCCGTGTCGAATCAGATAGAGCTCGAGGGTGGCCATGGGTCAGCGGCCACTCCGGGAGGCCGGCGCGGCGGTGGCGCGTGACAGGGTCATCTTGACCGGGCGCGTGCGCCGCGGGGTGAGCTGGGGGACGACAACGTTCCGAATCGCGGGCGGCACCTCGCGAAGCGCGGGAATGGCCGAGAGGTAGCGGGCGTGCAGGTGCCGGCACTGCGCCTCCACGTGCGCGGCAAGCGCGTCGAGCGCCGCTCGCAGATCCGCTCCGCCGCTGATCTGCGTGGCGGTGATGTACGACTGCAGCACCTGCAGATCGTGCAGCGTGCCGAGCATCTCCTGCACCCGCTTGATGCTGCGGACGTGGGAGCCTGCCTGCGCCACGCCGCTGTCGAAGGCGAGCTCGAGCCCGTACCGCAGCTTTTTGGCCGCGATGCGGACCTCGTGGAGCCCTTCGGGCGCGTACATATGGCCGGCCGCGTCCATGGCGGCGAGCAGCCCTTTCGATCGATCCACGAGCCGGGCGCCCAGGGCTTTGCGCCAGGGCTCGTCGGTCGCGGCCTGAAGGGCGGCGCCCACCGACGCCAGGCGTCGGCCGAGCTTCTGCCCGTCGACGCGCTCGAGACGTTTGATCATCACGCTCCGCCGGAGGTCCCGTTCGCGGACCACCGTGGCGCGCACGTCTTCGACGGCCGCCCGCGACACGTCCGGATCCGAGGAGAGCTCATCCAGCAGCAGCAGCGTCACGTCCAACTCGCGGACCGTGCCCAGCGCCCGCGTCAGCCGACGCACCTTGCGCGCCGCCTTGCCCGCGTGGCTGCCCTTCAGGCCAGTGGAGAGCACCGGAATCGCTTCGCGGAGCCGCCTGGAGGTCACGCGCGCCTGGTGGACGCCGGTCTGATCGCCAGCCGTCGCTCCGGCCAGGTGGCGGTTGAGCGTCCGAGCGAGGCGCCGCAGCAGGAGTGTCGTCGGGCGTGTGGGCCGGCTGTTCATGGTAGGATGGCGACCGCTCTCACCCCTCGGTGGCTGACGGGGTTGTAAGTATATATCGGAGCGGCTTGCAAGAGCCCGACCCGCTGAGCTCCCCTTCCGAATGCGCATCGCCGCCATCGATATCGGCACCAACTCCATCCACATGATCGTCGTGCAGGTCCGGCCGGATCTGTCCTTCGAGGTGATCGATCGCGAGAAGGACATGGTGCGGCTGGGGGCCGGCGGGCTCGATGGCCGCAACCTCACACCCTCCGCGGTGGCCACGGCCCTCCAGACGCTGACCAAGTTCCGTCGGCTCGCCGACTCCCACAAGGTGGACGAGATCCTGGCCGGCGCGACGAGCGCGACCCGGGAAGCCGAAAACGGCGGCGACTTCATCGCCCAGGTCGCGCGGCAGACCGGCATCCGGATCCGCGTGATCTCCGGCACCGAGGAGGCGCGGCTCATCCACCTCGCGGCCTGCTACGGCGTGGACGTCGGCGGACGGCCCGCGGTCGTCATCGACATCGGCGGCGGCAGCGTGGAGGTCACCCTCGGCACCCCCACGAAAGTCGCGCAGGGCCGCAGCTTCAAGGTCGGCGTCATCCGCCTCACCGAGCGGTTCGTGAAAAGCGACCCGCTGTCCGGGCGCGACGAGCGCCGGCTGGTGAAGCATCTCAACCGCGAGATGGGGACCTATCTGGACGGGCTGGCGACGGCGCGGGTGGAACGGGTCATCGGCACGTCGGGTACGATCCTGAGCCTGGGCGCGCTGGCACTGGACGAGGGCTCCGGGCAGGCCGGGGATCTGCGAAACCAGCGTGTGAGCGCCAAGGCCCTGCGCCGGGTGCGCAAGCGCCTGGTGGAGGCGGACATCGCCGAACGGCTGCAGATTCCCGGGCTCGACCCCAGGCGCGCCGACCTGTCGGTGGCAGGCTCCGTGCTGCTCGACACGATTCTCCGCCGGCTCGGCGCCGACGAGCTCACGCTCTGCGACCTGGCCCTCCGGGAGGGCCTGGTCCTCGACTACATCCATCGCAACGGCGCCCGGATCCGCAAAGTGGAGCGCTACCCGGACGTCCGCCGCCGCAGCGTGATCGAGCTCGCCGAGCGCTGCGGCTACTGGGCCGAGCACGCGCAGCAGGTCGCCCGGCTGGCCCTGAGCATCTTCGACCAGACCCGCAGCGTCCACGGCCTGACCGAACGCGAGCGGGAGTGGCTGGAGTACGCGGCGCTGCTGCACGACATCGGCGTCCACATCAGTTACGATCGACATCATCGCCATTCGTACTACCTGATCAAGAATGGTGATCTGCGGGGATTCGCGCCGCAGGATATCGAAGTGATGGCGCTCGTCGCCCGCTATCACCGGCAATCCACGCCGAAGAAGTCGCACGACGGCTACGGGGATCTCGGGGGCTCGCTCCGGACCACCGTCCGCGTGCTGTCCGCCATCGTCCGGCTGGCGGAAGGGCTCGACCGGAGCCATGCGCAGGCTCTGGCGGGCATCGATCTGTTCCCGCGCGGCGAAGACTATCTCGCCCGCCTGCGTGCTCGAGGCGACGCGGAGCTGGAGCTGTGGGCGGCCCACCGCCACGTGGCGCCGCTCGAACGGGAGCTGGACGCCCCGATTCGATTCGAAGTCATGGTGGCCGAAGAGAAGGATCAACCGCTGCATGCTGAACACCCTGACCACGCCGCACGAGTATCCGGGCAAGCTGTTCGTGGTCGAAGGCATCGACGGGTCGGGCAAGACGACCCAGCTCGCGCTCCTCGCAAAATGGCTTAAGGCGGCCGGGCATCCGGTATTCGTCACGGAGTGGAATTCGTCAGCGCTCGTCAAGGCCGCGACCAGGACGGGCAAGAAGAAGAACTCGCTGACGCCGATGACCTTCAGCCTCCTGCACGCGACCGACTTCGCCGATCGGCTGCTCTACAACATCATCCCGCCGCTCAAGGCCGGCATGATCGTGCTGGCCGACCGCTACACCTACACGGCCTTCGCGCGCGATGCGACGCGCGGGGTGGATCGGCGCTGGGTGCGGGAGCTCTACAGCTTTGCCGTCCGCCCCGACATGGCGGTCTACTTCCGGGTGCCGATCGAGGTGTCCACCGATCGGCTGCTCGCCCGGCGCGTGAAATTGAAGTTCTACGAAGCGGGCATGGACATGGGCTGGAGCGCCAACGCGGTCGAAAGCTTCCGGCTGTTCCAGGGCAAGGTCCTGGACGAATATGACCGGCTCGTCGACGAGTTCGGGCTGAGCGTGGTCAACGCGACCGGCAGCATCACCGAGCAGCAGCGGACCTTCCGCAAGCTCGTCTCGCAGCACCTGGAGATAGAGGATGACGACGAACAGCTCGACGAGCCGCTTGGTTGAAGACGGCGGCGACGGCGCACGGCCGGGGAGCTACTACGGCAACGGCATTCCGTACCTGCCGATCGAGGGCTACCCCGGCAAGATCATCGCGATCGAGGGGACCGACGGCGTGGGGCGGTCCACCCAGATCGCGCTGCTGCGCGAGTGGCTCGAGGTCCAGGGTTACGGCGTCGTGGAGACCGGCTGGACGCGGTCGGAGCTGATGCAGCCGACGATCGAGCTCGCGAAGGCCAGCAACACGCTCAACAAGCTGACCTTCGTGCTCCTGTACGCCACGGACTTCGCCGATCGCCTCGAGAAGGAGATCATCCCCGCCCTCAAGGCCGGCTTCATCGTCCTGTCCGATCGCTACATTTTCACGGCGCTCGCCAGGGCGGGCGTCAGGGGCGTGGATCGGACCTGGATGCGGAGCCTGTACGGCTTTGCCATCGCGCCCCACCAGGTGTTCTACCTGAAGATCGACGAGAAGACGCTCATCCGCCGGGTGCTCCAGTCGCGCGGCATGGACTACTGGGAGTCCGGGATGGACATGAAGATCGGCGACGACATCTACGAGAGCTTCCGCGCCTACCAGCGGTCGCTGCTTCGCGAGTACGCCTCCATGGCCGACGAGTTCGGCTTCCGCGTGCTGGACGCGCGCCGCAAGGTGGACGTGATTCAGGACGAGTTGCGGCGGCAGATCGGCGCGTTTCTCGCCGAGGCGGAATCGCCGCTGCGCGTGGAGGACGTGCACGTCTGACGCGCGCCGGATCGCCCGACGCCCCACGGCCGTGACGGCTCCGCGCCATCAGATAGAATAGGCAGGTTGCGCGTGGTGCCGCCCGAACCTCCATGCCCGTACTGCGGCCGGCGTCGGGGTGAGCCCGCCTGGCGGCCGTTCTGCTCCGAGCGGTGCAAGCTCGCCGATCTGGGGCGCTGGCTGTCGGAGGAGTACCGCATTCCAGGGGCGCCGATTCCCCCAGACGAAGAAGACGCTGAGTAGGACATGGCCGAGACGCTGACCATTACCGACAATCGCACCGGCAAGACGTACGAGTTGCGCATTCAGAACGGCACCATCCGGGCCATGGACCTACGCCAGATCAAGGTCTCCCCGGACGAGTTCGGGATGATGACCTACGACCCGGCGTTCACGAACACCGCCGCCTGCCGCAGCGGGATCACCTACATCGACGGCGAGCGCGGCATCCTGATGTATCGTGGCTACCCGATCGAGCAGCTCGCCGAGCACAGCGATTATCTGGAAACGTCGTACCTCGTGCTGTTCGGCGAGCTCCCCGCCCCCGCCGAGCTCGACACATGGGTCGGCAATGTCAGCCGCCATCTGATGCTCCCCGAGAACATCAAGCAGTTCCTCGAGGGGTTCCGCCATGATGCGCACCCGATGGGCATGTTTCTCAGCATGGTGGGGGCGCTGTCGACCTTCTATCCCGATGCGAAGCAGATTTTCGACGCGCCGACGCGCCGGCTTCAGGCCATGCGCCTCATCGCCCAGGCGCCGGGGCTGGCGGCGTACGCGTACCGGTACTCGCGCGGCCTGCCTTACGTGGGGCCCGACAGCGACCTGAGCTTTACGGGCAACTTCCTGAACATGCTGTTCCGGACGAGCGAGCCCCGCTACAAGCCCCACCCGGTGCTCGAGCGGGCGCTCGACGTGCTCTTCATCCTGCACGCCGATCACGAACAGAACTGCAGCACGCACGCGATGCGCGGCATCGGAAGCTCGCACGTCGATCCGTATTCCGCGCTCGCCGGCGCGGCGGCCGCCCTCTACGGACCTCTGCACGGCGGCGCGAACGAGGCCGTGCTGAAGATGCTCGCCGAGATCGGCTCCGTGGAGCACGTGCCCGCCTTCGTGAAGCGGGTCAAGGCCGGCGAGGGCCGGCTGATGGGGTTTGGCCATCGCGTCTACAAGTCCTACGACCCGCGCGCGAAGATCATCAAGCGGATCGCCGACCTCGTCTTCGAGGTCACCGGCAGGAACCCGCTGCTCGACATCGCGCTGGAGCTCGAGCGCATCGCGTTGTCAGACGACTACTTCGTCAGCCGCAAGCTCTATCCGAACGTGGACTTCTACTCGGGCCTCATCTATCAGGCGATGGGGTTCCCGGTCGAGATGTTCCCGGTGCTCTTTGCCATTCCCCGGACGACGGGGTGGATTGCGCAATGGGAAGAGATGCTGACCGACGCGGAACAGAAAATCGCGCGGCCGCGCCAGATCTACACCGGTCCGGCAAAGCGCGACTACGTGAGCCGCGACAAGCGGCGCTGACGGCGAGGTGGTCCGGGGCGCGGACGTGGTCGGGGCGCCGCCTCATGCTCCCCCCTCGAGCGCCGCTCGGATCTCTGCGTCGGTCAGGACCGTGGCGGACGATTTTGCGGCCGCGAAAATCCGATCGACCTGCGCCTCGGTGGCCGTGATACCGCGTGATTCGAGCCAGAAGAGCACGTTCGACCGCCCCGACATGGGGCCGACCTCGATCGTCTGCGACCGGCCCACCATCGAGGCGGGCACCGCCGAGTAGACCGCATCCATCAGCACGGTGTCCTGCTTCCGCCAGGCTTTGATGACGGCCGACGCATGAACGCCGGTGGCCGTCCGGAAGGCGTCACGCCCGACGACCGGATGGTTCGCCGGAATCGGCACACCGGTCGCCTCCGACACCGCCTCGCAATACTCCACGAGTGCCGAGAGATCGCGCTCGAGATATCCCATCAGCACGAGGTTCACGATCAGCGCGTCCATCGGCGTATTGCCCACGCGCTCCCCAATCCCGATCGCCGTGCCGTGGATCCGCGTCGCGCCCGCGTCGAGGGCCGACAGCGCATTGATGACCGCCAGGTCGCGGTCGCGGTGCCCGTGCCAGTCGATCCCCACGCCTCCGCCGCACGCCTCGACCACACCGCCGACGAATCGGACCACTGCCGCGGCGCCGGCCGGCGTCGCATGGCCGGCCGTATCCGCCACGCACACGCGGGACGCTCCGGCACGGATCGCCGCCGAGTAGAGGCTGCGCAACGTCTCCGGATCGGCCCGCGTGGTGTCCTCGGTCACGTACATGACCGGCAGCCCCTCGCCGACGGCAAAGGTAATGGCTTCCTCCGTCAGCCGCAGCAGTGCGTCGAGCGTCCAGCCTTCGGCAAACCGCCGGATCGGGCTGGACCCGATGAAGGTGCAGCACTCGATGGGAATCCCGGCGCGCTGGGAAATCTCGGCCACGGGACGGATGTCCGCCACGACGGTCCTCGCGGCGCAGTTGGCCCGGACATGCAGCCGCGACGACGCGATCTCGCGCGCGAGGCGCTCGACATCGCGCACCACCTGCGGCCCGGCGCCGGGCAGGCCGATGTTCGCGGTCTCGATGCCAAGCCGGTCGATGAGATGGAGAATCCCGATCTTCTGGTCGATGGTCGGGCAGCGCACAGACGGCGACTGCAACCCGTCACGCAGCGTTTCATCGTTCAGCAGGACGACGCGGGCCGTCGTCTCGCGCGGAGGGTTCCAGTCGTGGATGAGCGGATGCATAGTAAATCGTCAGCGCCGCGGCCAGCCACACCAGGCACGTCCAGATGCTCGCCACTCCGGCGGCGTGGCGGATGGCCGGGTCCATCACGTCGCGAATCGCCGTGACCGGCGCCAGGCCGGCCGTCGCCAGCTCCGCGCGGAGCAGGTAGTTCTTGACCCCGCGGACCACCATCATCTCGAAGACCGCGTTCCAGAGCGCCGCGCCGAGCACGCCCCAGCCGATCAACAGCAGCCGGCGCGACACGCCCTAGCCTCCGTACCGCAGCACCATTGCGGTGATGTCGTCACTCTGCGGGGCGCCGCGCGTGAAGTCCCGGACGTCGGCAAACAGCGCCTCGAGCAGTTGCGGAGGCTCGAGTGCCATGTTCCGCTCGACGCACTTCACGATCCGCTCCTCTTCGTACTCTTCTCCGTCGCGCGACATGGCTTCCGACACGCCGTCGCTGAACACAATCAGCCAGTCGCGCGGCGCGAGCGTCACCGTCTCTTCGTCGTAGGTGGCCGACTCGAACAACCCCACGATCGGTCCTCCGCACTCGAGCCGGCGGACCGACGGTCCATCGGGACCGCCCGAGATCACGAGCGGCGGGTTGTGGCCGGCGTTGCAGTACGTCAGCCGGCCGTCCGGCCTGAGCACACCGTACATCAGCGTCACGAAGCGCGACTCGATCCCGCGACGGTAGAGCGCGAGGTTGACACGGGCGATGGTCTGCGACGGAGAGTCGCTGGTGGCCGCCTGGGCGGCGAACATGCCCTGCATCATCGCGCTCAGCAGCGCCGCCGGCGGGCCTTTGCCGGCCACGTCCCCAAGCGCGAAGCCGAGCGCGCCGCCGGGCAGATCCACGTAATCGTAGAAATCTCCCCCGATCGATCGGCACGGCAGGGAGGCGGCCGCCGCACTGAAGAACGACCCGACGCGTGACATGCGCGGCAGCAGTGCCTGCTGGATCTCCGCCGCGATCCGCATCTCCTGCTCCATCCGCGCCTTTTCCATCGTCTCGCGGTAGAGCCTCGCGTTCTCGATCGCCACGGCCGCTTCGGTCGCCAGCGTCTCGAGCGCGGCGCGCGTGGAGTTGGACATCAGCGTGCCCTTCTCGCGGCTGTCGAGATAGAGCACGCCAATCCTGCGATCGATGCCGAGCGCCTCGGCCTTGTCGAGGTACCGCACGAGGCGAAGCGGCACGCAGAGCACGTTGCGAATGCCCAGCGCGACGGTCCCCATGTGGACGCTGGCCAGCTCGCCGTCGAGCAGGTCCACGACCAGCCTCGGCTCGCCAGTGCGGAACACCTCTTCGGGAATCTTGCGGCTGGTGGCGAAGCTGCTGCCGGACAGCGTCACGTGGCCGCGGCCGCGGGCCATCTTGAACTCGAGCTCGTCGTCCGCCGACGCGAGCATGATGAAACCGCGCTCGGCGCCGCTGACCTCAATCGCCGAATCCAGCACCATCGACAGCACATCGTCGAGCACCCGGCCCGTGCCCAGGGCCCGGAGGCCTTCGAGGAGCGTCGCGATCTGCCGCAGGTCGCCGACCGCGGTGGTCGTGGCGGTGCGTTCGGCGGGAGGGACTTCGTCGGTTGTCAGGAAGATCATCTCGGCACCGCCGCTGCGCCCGAGACGGATGCGGTCGCCGTGCGCGAGCGCGCGCTCGGCGACCTGCTCGCCGTTCACGTAGGTGCCGTAGCGGGAGGCACGGTCCCGCAGCACGAAGCCGGCGCCCGCCTCCACGATCTCGGCGTGATCGCGCGAAACCTCGCTCCCGGCCAGGCGCAGGTCGTTCGTCTCCCGGCGCCCAATCTCGAACGGCGCCTTGGCGATCGGCACGACGCGGCGTCCGAGGGCGTCGCTGACTTCCAGACGGGCCTCAGGCATCCCGAAAGTGTACCTCAGCGGCGGCGCGCCAGACGAACCACGAGAGCCAGAAGTCCCGCGATGGCCGCCGCCCACGCCGCGTAGGTGAGCGGCTCGGGGAACGCCGAAGATCGCGCCAGGACGATCAGCACCAGCGCCAGGATCAAGGGCGCCGCCACCGTGACGATGTGAGGCCCGCCGCCCCCGCGCCTCCCCACCGGCGCAGGCGCCCGCACGGGATCTGTCGTCGCCGCGCCACAGCGATAACACACGATGGCCTTGTCCGCGATCTGGGTTCCGCACGTCCGGCAGGTCATGACCGCCGATTATCTCGCAGAACCCCGTAGAACCCCTTTATCCGGAAGCCCGCCGCGGGATGAGCACCCGGACGATGGACATCAAGATGAGGACGACGCCGAACGTGCAGACGATCGTCGCGCCGGTCGGCAGATCGAGCACGAGCGACAGAAAGACCCCAAGCGCCGAAACGACCGTACCCATGGTCCAGCCAATCGCCAGGCGTCTGCCGATCGAATCGGCAAAGAGCATGGCGGCCACCGACGGGACGATGAGGTAGCAGAACACCAGCAGCACGCCGGCAATGGCCACAGACGACGTCACCACGAAGCCGAACGAGGCGTAGAAGAGAAAGTCCCACCACCGCACGTTGAGTCCCGTGCTTTCGGCATCGTCGTGATGGAGGGAAATGGCGAGGAACTGCTTCCTGAAGATGTAGTGGAAGACCCCGACGGCGGCGTACAGCAGCGCCGTGTGCCCCACCTCCGGCCACGAGACCGCGATGATGTTCCCGACGAGCATGTCCTTGAGGTGTTCGGACTCGGAGGTGGACTTGCTCATGGCCAGGATCGCCGCCGCCGACGCCACGGCGTAGCTGATGCCGATGATGGCCTCCTGCGGGATGCGCGACCGCTTGCCGCGAATCATGGAGAAGATCGCCGCGCCGATGAACGTGAAGAGCAGGCTGACCCAGTACACCGCGGGTGCGTGTGGATCGCCCGCCGCCATCGGCAGGAAGACCGCCATCGTCGCGCCGAGGGCGGCGATCTGCGCGAGCGACAGATCGACGAAGATGACGCCGCGCTCCACGACGTGGACGCCGAGATAGGAGTGGATGCCGGTCAGGATCAGGCTGGCGACGAAGGGGGCCGCGAGGAAATCCAGAATCTGCCCTGCCGTCAGGCCCTCCATGCTATCGGCCCCCCGACTTCCGGATAGCGGCCACCAGCAGGTTGATGTCGTAGTCGAACAACTGGATGTAGTCCTTGACTTCGTTCACGCCCCCGACCGAGGGCAGCATCACGAGGACCTCGGCGCCGGTGTCGCGGCCGATGGCCTTGGGCGTCTTCGCATCGAAGTACGGCTCGACGAGCACGATTTTGACGCCCTGGCGCTTCATCTCCTCCTCGAGCCGCAGCGTGTGCGCCGGGGATGGGGGAATGCCGGGTTTCGGTTCGACGAAGCCGATCACGTCGATTCCGAAAGCTTTGGCGAAGTTGGTCCACGACCGGTGATAGGTCACGACCTTGAGTCCCTGGTACGGCGCCATCGCGGCCTTCCACCGCTGCTCGCCCGCGGCCAGCCGCTTGTCGAAGTCGGCGTAGCGTGCGGCGAAATACGCGGCATCCGCCGGACTGATCTCCGACAGCCGGGCCTGGACCGCCTGAGCGATGCGCCGTCCGTTCCGCGGGTCGAGCCAGAAATGCGGATTGCCCTGGGGATGCACGTCGCCCATGGCCCGCGTGACGGGGCCCGTCGGTATGTCGAGAATTTCCGCCGTTTGCGATGCGTCGAGGTAGCCCCGGCCGCCCGGCTGAATCCTGGCGTTGCGGCTCTGCGTGAGGAGCGGCGGCAGCCATCCGATTTCCAGTTCACGGCCGACCGCCACGAGCAGGTCCGCACGGCTCAGACGCAGGATGAAGCTGGGTTTGGCCTCGACGAAATGCGGATCCTGATACCCCCGGGCGAGCGACTCGACAGCGACCTTGTCCCCTCCGACCTCCTTGACGATCGCCGCGAGATCCTGGGTTGACGTGACGACGTTGACCGCAGCGTCCGCGCGTGCTGCACCGAGCAGCGCCACTGCGCACGCGATCGTGACTCTCAATCCCTGCCTGGCTTTCATGACTGGCCTCGTTTCCGAAAAACGATGTCCGGCTGCTGGGCGCCCCGCCTCAGAACGTATGCCCGCCATGGGCACCGATGGAAAACAGGAACTGGAACAGGAGCTCGTTCGACGTGACCTGCTCGCCGTAGCGCGTCCGCCGGTACTGGGCGCGCATCTGGCTGAATTCGCTCGGCCAGTACGTCAGAAGAAAAGACGGACCGCTATCGGTCAGCGACGAATCCTGAGCGCGCTGCGACCTGTCGTAGCGAAGTCCGCCGAACCACCGCCTGGCGAACTGGTACTCGCCGCTGGCATACATGCCGAAAGCCGACACGTCGCGATCGGACTCACCGCGCCGGCTCCACATCAACTCGGTGCGCCCGAGGAACCGCCGGTAGCTCGCCCGCCTCAGGGGGCGGTAGCGCACCGTCGCGTCGATCCCGAACAGCCGTGTCCGGGTCGACGGGCCCGCATCGTTGTGCCCTCTCGTGAATGACGCACCGAGATCGAGGTTGGTCCCTTCGGTGAGGTCGCGGTATCCCCGAAGCCGACCCAGCCAGCTGACGTCGCTCCGATCCTGCGCCTGGAACGGCCCGGCGGTGCCCTGATAAACCTCGCCGGTCGCTTCGAGGAACACCAGCGGATTGGGGATGAGCCGCGACACCGATACGCCAGAGTCGTTGAGTCCCTCTTCGCCCCCAAGCAGGTTCTTCACGACCAGAGGAGCATCGACCCACGGCAGCGCGTGCGCGTGCAGCGTATTGACCTTGCCGAACTGCTGCTTCAGCTTCCCCACCTTCGCGAGCAGACCGCCGGGCAGGCTGGTGAGCGTAAGAAAGCCTTCCTCGATTTCGAGCCCTTCAGGCGATGCCGCCAGGAAGAAGTCAGCCCGGGCGTAGGGGTCGACAATGGCCTGGAGCGACACCTCCGCCTCGTGCATCTCCAGGGCCGGCGCCGGCTCCACGGCATTCCGCCCCGCCGCCCCCAGGAAATTCCCGACGACCGCAATGTCGGGGTTGAAGATCTTCGAGAGCGCCGATGCGCCTCCCGTTGGCATCGGGGTCGCGCTCTCGGAGACAGCCGGCGCAGGCGGTGACGTGCCGGCGGCGTCCAGCCCCGCACCGGGCGTTGCGGTCGATACCCCGGGCGCTGGCGGCGTCGCAGGCATCGGGGCTGGCTCGCTTGTCGCCCCGAGCCTGGCTTCGAGCGCGGCGAGCCTGGCGCCGTACGACTCACGAATCCGCTCGAACTCCTCCCTCAGACGGGCCACTTCTTCGCGCACGGCGGCGTCGGCAGCCGCCGCTTGTTGGGGCGCAGACACTGGCGGCACGGGCGGCGTCTGCGCCCCCAGGGGCGCAGCCGCGGCGAGCACGAGGACGACGGCGCACGAGGGGATGAGCCTCGCATTGACCACGCTGAATGGAGCCACGACCACCTCCGGCCACAAAACGGCTGGAATGGGCTGCGCACTCGTCGCAAAAGACGAGGGCACCCGTTTTATCTGTGTCTGGGAAAAACGACGTCAGACGGCCGGGGGCGGGGCGCGACCGGGTGCGAGCCGGAGCAGAACGGCGTCGAAGGCGACAGACTCGGCGGGCAGCGCGGCCCCGGCATCGTCCATTACGACTCGCGCGAGCGCGGTGCCGTGGGAAGCGCCTTCGGCGGATGAGCCGACGATGCACGTGGTGCAGTGGGTGGAGGATTTGAGATGGCAGGCGAGGTCGTGGTGTGCCAGGGGCAGAAGCGCCACGGCCACTGCGTAGGCAGCCAGAATGAGCTTCAGCCTCAGGCAGAGCCTGGATCCGCGAGGGAGCCGGCCGGGGTGATCCATCTCCCCTTCATTATACGGGTATACGACCCACCACCCCGGGAAAGCCGTCGCTCGCGCCGCTATACTGCGCGCATGTTTCCCGTCAGCGACGTGATCCCGTCGCGATCCCCGCCGTATACGACCGTCGGCCTCATCGCGCTCAACGCCGTGATCTTTCTCTACCAGCTGCAACTCGACAGCCGCAGCGTGCAGCTGCTGTGGCAGCTCTTCGGCCTGGTGCCGGCGCATTTCTCGTGGACCACGGCGCTCACGAGCCTGTTCCTGCACGAGGGCTGGCTGCACGTGCTCGGCAACATGCTGTACCTCTGGATCTTCGGCGACAACGTGGAAGACAACCTGGGTCACGCCGGCTTTCTGCTCTTCTACGTCGCCTGCGGCGTGGCGGCGGCGCTCGGCCAGACCGCGATCGCGCCGGCTTCAGCCGTCCCGATGATCGGTGCGAGCGGCGCCGTCGCGGGCGTGATGGGGGCGTACTTCGTCATGTACCAGCGCTCCCGCGTCCTCACGGTGATCTTCCTCATCGTCTTTGTGGACGTGATCGAGGTGCCCGCGATCTTCTTTCTCGGCGTGTGGTTCGTGAAGGAGCTCTTCCACGGCGTGGGATCGCTCGGCAGCCGGGGCCTGTCCGGCGGCGTAGCGTTCTGGGCGCACGTCGCCGGCTTTGCGACGGGCGGCCTTGCCGGTCTCCTGTGGAGGCTTCGGGGTAGTGGAGGAAGGACCTGGCGGGAGTAGCCGCGCCGGTCGTCCCGCCTATGGACGGGTGCCGGCGCCGCCGGCGCCCTGAATCGCGCGCAGCAGCAGGTCCTGTGCGCGCTCGTAGGACGGCGCGATCTCGAGGGCCGCGAGCGCCTGGGCCTTGGCGTCCGCGGGACGACCCGCCAGCAGGTACGCCTCCGCGAGGTCGCAGTGTGCCGAGGCGCGATCCGGCGGCGCCAGGGCGAGCGCGACTCTGAACTTCCGCACGGCCACATCCGCCTGACGGTTGACGACGGCCAGTTTCCCGAGGGCCGTCTGCGCGGCCGCGTCAAAGGGATCGATGGCCGCGATGCGCTCGTGTGCCTGCGCCAGCGCATCGGGAGCGTTCGCCCGGGCGGCGAGCTCGGCCAGCCGCCGCGCGGCATCAATCGTCGTGTGGTCCTGCGCGAGCACCGCCCGGTATTCCGCCATCGCGCGGGTCGTGTCTCCGAGCTTCTCCGCCAGCCGCGCCATGATCGCGTGCGGGCTGTCTTCGCCGCTCGTCAGGGGCACCAGCGCGGCCGCTTTCTCCAGCGGGTCGAACGCCGCGCGATCGCCCGCGGCCGCGAGCGCCTGTCCGTACGCGAGCTGCGCTGTGTAGTTCCCCGGGCTGGCGCCCGCCGCCATGCGGAGCGCCGCGAGGTCGAGCCGTGACCCCGCCGGAGCGCCACTCCCCTCGGGCGCGCCCCCGCCGGATGGCCCGGGCGGGCGCAGCGCCGCGCGCAGCGGCCCGAATCGCGCGTCGACGGTGCGATCGAACGACGCCTGGAGAGTGTCGAGCGAGACGCCAAGCGACTGCTCCACCGCGGCGTTGCCCTCGATCCCGGTCGCGTACGACCGGATCAGCGTCTTCAGCCTGTCGTGGCCGAAGGTGCGGACGATGTGGTCCACGAGCAGCGAGGCCTGGAAATAGGCGAGCGCGATCGAGTCCGGACGGGTGAAGCCGGAGTTCAGGTCGGCGAGCTTCAGCGCCTTGCCCCGTTCGAGCGCGAGCGCGAACGGCACCTCCATCTCGCGTCCCCACTCGGGACGGGCCTGCGCCTCCTCGTACTCCGAGACACCCTCGGTGAGCCAGCGCGGGATCCGCTGATCCGACATCTGGAGAGTGATGACGTGCGCCATCTCGTGCCAGAGGGTCGCCTGCCACGAGAAGGACCCGGGCTCGCGCGCGCGCGGGGAGTCGAGCGTGACGACGCGCCCGAAGCAGGCGCCAAGCGCGCCGATCATCCCCGGAAGGCCGAGCGTGCGCACGGCGAAGTCGTCGTGCCGCGGGAAGATCTCCACGAGGATCGGTCCGCGCGGCGTGAAGCCGTACCGGGCCGAGAGCGTCTTCAGGGCCGTCTGTGCGAGCGGCATCGCGAACTCGCGAAGCACCGGCGCCTCGTCGGGATGGAGTTTCAGGATGATGTCCCCCTCCCGGACCTCGACGAACGTGTCGAGCGTGTCGAGCAGGGCGAGCAGGTTGAAGGTGACCGCATCGTAGGGGTCGATCCCGAACGCCCGGTCGAGCGCCGTGCGGGCGCCCGCCTCGTCGCCCGTCCGCATGCGATGCATCCCGAGCTCGGCATGCGCGCGCGCATTGCGGGGATCGGTCGTCGTCGCCAGGGCCGCGAGCGCCACCGCCTCGTCGAACCGGTAGTTGCGCGCCGCCAATTCCGCGGCCACGCGGTAGACCTCGCCGAAGGAGGGGTTGATGGCCAACGCGCGGGCGGCGTCCGCCTCGAAGCCGGGACGATCGCCACGGACGTACTTGATGGCGGCGCCGAGCGCCATCGCATCCAGGTCGGCCGGGTTCCAGTCGAGCAGGCGTGCGAGCCGGGTGCGCGCGGCGTCGTAGTGACTGTTGTCGAGGTCGAGCTCCGCCAGGAGCAGCTCCGCGTCGGCGAGGTGCGGATCGAGCTCCAGAGCGCGCGCTGCCGCGGCGGCGGCCGACGGCGGATCGTCCTCGGCGAGCGCACGGGCCAGGCCCCCGTGGGCGGGGGCCCACCGGGGATCCCGGGCAATGGCCTGCCGGAAGGATTTCACCGCTTCGACGGGATTGTACTTCTCGAAGAAGAGACGCCCCCATGATGTGTCCACGCGGGGGTCTGGCCCGAACGCGGCGGCGGCGCGGAACAGGGCGTTCGCTTCCCGGACCTTGCCGAGTGCGCTCTCGGCCCGCGCGGCCCTCAGGCGCGAGAGCGCGTCCTCGCCGGTTTGTCCGGCGAGAGCGGTCAGGAGCGGCGTGGCAATCCCGTGGCGGCCGAGCCGGCGCTGAAGGAGACCGAGCTCCAGCGCGGCATCGCCGAGTGGGGCGCGATCGGCTGCGGGCTGCAGCATCGCCACCGAGGCGTCGTAGCGCCCGCGGTCAATCTC
>JANPJN010000034.1:0-2930 GCA_031425515.1 Acidobacteriota bacterium
GTTGCGCGGAGTAGATTCCTGCACACAGGCACCGTCTCGAGAGGTGAGGGTTGCGTCTGCGGCACGGCGGCGCCGGCCGTGCTGCTCGAGCTCGGCCCCCACCCCGTCGTCGTCCGCTTCCTCCTACGTTCGCGCTTCGACCTTCTTGGCCGGCGGGTGGAAGAGCAGCGCCAGAGTCACGGCTCCGGCCACAGCCGTTCCGCAGGCCACGAGGAACAGGCTCCGGAAGTCCACGACGCCGCCGTGGTTGAACGTCCGTTCGATCAGGATCGGCCCCACCGAGTTGGCCACGAGCGGGCCAAACCCCAGGATCATCAGGTTGAAGAGCCCCTGCGCGCTCGCGCGCGCGTCCTTCGGGAAGAACTCGTCCACGAAGATGTAGACGGTCGCGAAGAAGAACGCGTAGCAGACGCCGTGCAGCACGTTGATCAGGATGATCACGTTCATATGCTCGGGCATCAGCGCGAACACCGCGAAGCGCGCGGCGTGCCCCAGGATTCCCACGATCATCGTCGTCCGCCAGCCCAGGCGCTTGAGCGTCACCCCCAGCACCAGCATCGTCAGGATCTCGGCAATCTGCCCGATGCTCATGACCGGCATGATCCAGTTGCCCGCGATCCCGACACCGCCGGCCTCACGCGCGCTCCCCAGGAACCGTCCGGCCCAGTTGAAGAACAGGTTGTGCACGGTCGCGTCGATCAGCGTGACGATCCAGAGGACCAGGATGAAGGGACGGCCGAGGAGCTTCATCGCTTCGAGCCAGGCGAACTTCGGCGCGCCGGCCTCGGCCGGGCGCGGCGGCGTGTGCGGCAGCGTCATGCTGAACGCCGCGAGGACGAGCGATGCCGTGCCCGCGACGATGAAGGTCCAGGTCGTACCCGACTGGAGCGCGGGTCCCGTCAGCCCTGAGCCGAGGACGGTGCCCACCCAGTTGACCAGCCCCTCGGGGTTGGCGGCCCTGACCTTGTCCCAGTCCACGAGGATGAACGTGAAGGGCCAGGCCGCGAGGATCCATCCGATCGTGCCGCCCATGCGGACGATGCCGAACTCCTTCTGCGCATCCTTCATCTGCGCGAACGCGATGGAGTTGGTGATGGAGATGGTCGGCACGTAGAGCAGGCAGTGCACCAGCATCGCCAGGAAGAACGGCCAGAACGCCTGCGTCCAGGCGAGGGACAGTATGGCGAGTCCCGAGATGAGGTGGCTCACCGACAGGAACCGCTCGGCCGCGAAGTTCCGATCCGCGAACTGATTACTGAAGAACATCCCGACGATGGCAGCGATCGGGAAGGCGTTCAGAATCCAGGTCTGCTCCGCCGGGCTGAAGCCAAGGCTTGGCAGGTATCCGAAGATCAGCGGAAACCAGGCGCCCCAGATAAAGAACTGGAGCACCATCATGAGAAAGAGCTTGAAGCGAATGGCTTTGTTCATGGGTTACGTGAGCTTCCAGCCCTGACGGTATTCCCGTCCCAGAAATTCGTTGGGGTCCACGGTGTTGTTGCCGTTGCGGATGGTGTTGGTGACGCGGGACTTCGCGCCGTCGTAGTGGATCTTGCCGCCGGCGCGGAGCGCGACGATGCCGAGCAGCATCACCTCGGTGAGGCGGGCGGCGTAGTCGAACGGGCTCGAGATCGTCGCCTTGCCCTTGATGGCCTCGACCCAGTTCATCTCGTGCTCTTCGTGCGCGACACGCGCGAGCGTCGTTTTTGGCGCGCCGTGCGACTCGTGCAGCGACGCGGGCAGCAGCCGCGGGTTCAGGCCGTAGGTGTCCTGCAGCATCTTGCCCTTGCTGCCGATGTAGAGGATTCCGCCTTCGCCGTTGAGCCGCTCGTCGCCAATCTCGTCCGGCTTCGGCGGGTTGAAGCCGCCGTCGTACCACGTCAGCTTGACGGCCGGCTTCGCGCCGCGCGCCGCGAACTCGTAGTAGGTCTTCGTCGCGCTCGGATACGTGACGCCGTTGAACGGGGTCGAGAGCGTCTCGATCGTCGTCGGCATGCCGAGGTCGAGCGACCAGAAGGGATGATCGATGAGGTGGGCGCCCATGTCCCCGAGGGCCCCCTGGCCCCAGTCCACCCAGCCGCGCCAGCTGTGCGGATGGTAGAGCGGGTGGTACTCGACTTCAGGTGCCACGCCGAGGAACAGGTTCCAGTCCACGCCGCCGGGGAGGGGATAGTTGCCAGCCATCGCACCCGCGAGGCGGGCCTCGACGCCGGGGCCGTCCCAGCGCAGGGGCCGCTGCGCGTTCTGGGGTGGCAGGGGCGCGGGGCGGGGAATGCCCTGCGGCCAGTAGCCGAGGGGACGGTTCGTCCAGACGTGGACTTCACGGACGTCGCCGATGGCCCCGCCGGTGATGTACTCGTAGCCGAGCCGCGCGCCGTCGGTCGAGTGCCCCTGGTTGCCCATCTGCGTGACGACCTTCGTCGCCTTCGCCTTCTGCGCGAGATGCCGCGCCTCCTGGACCGACCAGCAGAGCGGCTTCTGCACGTAGACGTGCTTGCCGGCGTCCATGGCGGCCGACGCGATCACGGCATGCATGTGATCGGGCGTGGCGACGACGATCGCGTCGATGTCCTTCTGCTTCTCGAGCATCAGGCGGTAGTCCTTGTGGCGCTGCACCTTCGGCATCTGCACGTCGAGGAACCGCGTCATGTTCTCGCGCGTGTTCTGCGGCGCGCGGCGGGCGTTCGCCTCGAGCTGCGCCGGCGTCCGTTGCCTCGGGGGTGCGGGCGGCGCCCCCTGCATCCGCGCGAGGTCTGCCTTGTAGGTCGTGAACCGGTTCGCCACCAGCCCATCGTCGATATCGCAGAGGGCGACGATGTTCTGGCTCATGAGGGCGCGGGTGTTCGAGCCGCCCATGCCGCCAATTCCCACCGTCGCGATGTTCACCGTGTCGCTCGGCGCCTGGAAGCCGCGCCCGAGCTCGTGGCGGG
>JANPJN010000035.1:0-1982 GCA_031425515.1 Acidobacteriota bacterium
GGACCAGTCCCTGGACTTGACGCTCGCGGGGGGCGGCGGGTGCATCGCAACGTCCGTGCGGATTCAGGGGCATGCCGAGGCGTCGCGCGTGGTGTCCCTCGGCGAACGGGGGCTGTCGGCCCTCATCGGACAGGAGCTTCGCATCCGGTCGCGCGATCATGCGTTCGAACGCGCGGTCGCGGCGGCCCAGGGAGTCGTATGAGCACAGCGCAGTTCGGCATCATCGGTCTCGGGACGATGGGGCGCAACCTCGCCCTCAACATCGAGTCGCGCGGGATCCGCGTGGCCGTGTGGAATCTCGAGACGCAGTGGATCACCGATTTCGTGGCGGCGCACCCGGGGGCGGCCTTCGAAGGGACGCCGACGTTCGAGGCCTTCACGGCCGCGCTCGAGAAACCCCGTCGCATCATGATGATGATTCCGGCCGGGAAGCCGGTCGATGCGACGATCGAGAAGCTGCTGCCGCTCCTCGACCGCGGAGACGTCGTCATCGACGGCGGCAACTCCTGGTTCGAGGACACCGAGCGGCGGGAAGCGTCGCTCAAAGCCGCCGGCATCCACTTCATCGGATGCGGTGTCTCGGGCGGAGAGGAAGGGGCGCGGTTCGGCCCTTCGCTGATGCCGGGCGGGCCGGACGAGGCATGGACGATCGTCCGCCCCGTGCTCGAGGCCATCGCGGCGACGAGCGATGCGGGGCCGTGCGTCACGCATGTGGGCCCTGGCGGGTCCGGGCATTTCGTGAAGATGGTGCACAACGGCATCGAGTACGCGGACATGCAGCTCATCGCCGAGGCCTGGGACGTGCTCAGGCGCGGTCTCGGCATGACGGCGGCGCAGACCGCCGATGTGTTCGAAGAGTGGAACACCGGTCCGCTCGAGTCGTTCCTGATCGACCTGACGGGGAAGGTATGCCGGACCGTCGATCCCGAGACAGGGTCGGCGCTCGTGGACGTCGTGCTCGACAAGGCCGGACAGAAGGGGACGGGGAAGTGGACCGCGCAGGTGGCCCTCGATCTGGGCGTGTCGATTCCCACGATTGCCGCGGCGATCGACGCGCGCGTGCTGTCGAGCCTCAAGCAGGAGCGCGTCGAAGCGTCGGCGATCCTGAAGGGCCCCACCCCTGCGCACGATCCGTTTCAGCAGTCCTCGCGCGACGGCATGCTCGCGGACCTGCGCGATGCGCTTTACGCGGCGCGCATCTGCAGCTATGCCCAGGGGATGGCGCTCATCCGCGCCGGGTCGGACCGGTACTCGTGGAAGGTGAACCTCAGCGAGATCGGGAGAATCTGGAAGGCCGGGTGCATCATCCGTGCGCGGCTGCTCGACCCCGTGCGCAAGGCCTTCGAGGTCGAGCCCGGGCTCGTCAATCTGCTGCGCGATCCGTCGCTGAGTGCCGCCGTTGACACCGCGCAGGCCGGGTGGCGGCGGACCGTGGCCAGAGGCGCCGACGCCGGCCTTCCGCTCGCGGCCCACGCGTCCGCGCTGTCGTACTACGATTCGTATCGCACCGCGCGCCTCCCGCAGAGCCTGACCCAGGCCCAGCGCGATGCCTTCGGCGCCCACACCTACGAGCGGATCGATAGACCCGGCGCCGTACACACGGACTGGTTCTGAGCCCCGAACCCGGTAGAACCCCGTGGAACCCGGTAGAACCTCGTAGAATCGATCGATGCCCCACGCCACATCTCTGAACCTGGCGAGCCTGCTCGAGCATCGGGCGCGGCTCACGCCCGAGGCGATCGCCCTGACGTTTCAGGGCCTGCACACGACCTACGCGGCGTTGAACGCCGGGGCGTGCCGGATTGCCGGCGTGCTCGCCGCGCTCGGGATCACGCCGGGCGATCACGTCGCGCTCTCGTGCCTGAACGTGCCATGGTTCCCGCTCGCGTACTTCGGGATCCTCAAGGCGGGCGGGGTGGTCGTTCCCCTCAACATCCTCCTCAAGCCGCGCGAAGTGGCCTACCACCTGACCGACAGCGAGG
>JANPJN010000036.1:0-1857 GCA_031425515.1 Acidobacteriota bacterium
CCCAGGCGAAGTGGCACCAGTACGACCCGGTCGCCAACCCGGGCGATGGGCAGGGCCCGAACGCCCCGTCCGCTGCGCAGCACTCGGTTTATCACTACGACAAGGCGTCCGTGGTCGTGGCGCTCGATGCCGACTTCCTGACGTGCGGCCCCGGCACGGTCCGCTATCAGAAGGACTTCGCGGCCGCCCGGCGGGTCACCGACGACCGCAAAGAGATGAACCGGCTCTACGTGGTCGAGAGCACGCCGACGCTGACAGGCACGAAGGCGGATCACCGACTCACGCTCGCGGCGTCCGACATCGAGGGCTTTGCGCGAGACCTGGCGGCCGCGCTTGGCTCGGGCGGCGCGGCTCACGCCGCCGACGGCGCGGGCGCCGAGCGGGCGCGCTGGACGGCCGCCGTCGCGAAGGATCTCCAGGCCCACCGAGGGCGCGCGGTGGTGGTCGCCGGCCACTATCAGCCGGCAGCGGTGCACGACCTCGTCCGCACGATGAACGAGGCGCTCGGCAACGTCGGCGCAACCGTCACCTACGGCGTCTCGCTCGACGCCTCGGCGGGGCGTGCCGGCTCGCTCAAGGACCTCGCGGCCGCGATGGAGCAGGGGCAGGTCGAGCTGCTCGTGATCTCCGGCATCAACCCGGCCTACTCCGCGCCGGCCGATCTGAAGTTCGCGGAGAAGCTCGCGAAGGTCGGCACGGTTGTCTACCACGCCCTGCACAGCGACGAAACGGCCCTGCTCTCGCACTGGATGGTGCCTGACGCGCATCCGCTCGAGAGCTGGGGGGACGCGCGCGCCTACGACGGCACGGTGTCGATCATCCAGCCGCTCATCGCGCCGCTGTACGAAGGGCACTCCGCGCACGAGCTCTTCGCCACGTTCTCGTCGCGTCCGGATCGCCGCACGTACGAGATCGTGAAGGACTACTGGACGCGGGCGTTCGGCGGCAGCACGGGGTGGGCCGTCCGCAGCCGCGACGACCAGCCCTTCAAGGACGGCGACACGTTCTGGCGCCGGGCGCTGCACGACGGCTTCGTCTTCGGCACGGCGCTCGCCGACGGCGGGCCCGCCACGCCGTTCGGCACGGCGCCTGCCGCAACCGCCGCCGCGACGACCTCCACGGCCCCCGCGCAGGTGCCCGCTGCACCCGCAGCGCCTGCACCGGCCGCCGCAGCCCCCGCGCCCACGGCCACCGCCACGGCGCACGACACCGCCGCGGCAGGGGGCCTCGAGATCATCTTCCGCCCGGACCCCACGATCTGGGACGGCCGCTTCGCCAACAACGGCTGGCTGCAGGAGCTCCCCAAGCCGCTGACGAAGGTCACCTGGGACACGACGGCCTGGATCAGCCCGGCCCTCGCCCGCGATCGCGGCCTCACCGACGGCGACATCATCGAGCTCAAATACCGGGGCAACACCATGCGCCTCCCGGTCGTCCGCGTCCCGGGGCACCCTGCGCAGTCGGTCACGGTCTTCCTCGGGTACGGACGCCGCGCCGCGGGGCGCGTCGGCACGGCGCCGAAGGATGCCGAAGGCTTCAACGCCTCGCTGCTGCGCACCTCGGATGCGCCCTGGTTCGGCCGCGGCCTCGAAATCTCGAAGACGGGCGCCCGCCATGCTCTCGCGACGACGCAGGAGCATCACATGATGGAGGGGCGCAACCCGGTCCGCGTGGCCACGCTCGAGCAGTACAAGGGCGGCCCCGAAGTCATCCACGCGCAGGGGCACCGCCTGCCGAAGTCGCTCACGATGTACCCCGACTTCCGCTACGAGGGGAACAAGTGGGGGATGGCGATCGACCTCACGACCTGCACCGGCTGCAGCGCGTGCACGGTCGCCTGCGTCGCCGAGAACAACA
>JANPJN010000037.1:0-5139 GCA_031425515.1 Acidobacteriota bacterium
GCGCGCGAAGCGGACAAGGCGGACGCGCGACTGAAACAGGCGCGGGAGGCGCTCGAGGATGCGCAGCGGGACGTCGAGGCGGCCAGCACCGCGGCAGCCGTAGCGGCGCGCGCGAAGGATCGATCGGAGGCGCGATCCGCCGCAGCCGCGCGAGCGCTCGAGGCCGCGCGCGCGAGCGTCAGCCGCCCGTAGCGCCTGATGCGGAGCCACGGCGTGCCAGACGTCTTCCTTCCCACGGTTCCCGGATGGACAGCGCCAGAGCCGGCAGGTACAGTGCACGTCGAACCTGACTCGTGTCTCCACAACAACGTTGGAGATCGGGCGCAAGGCGGACAGCGCGGAGGCGGCCCACTGAACGACAGCCCGCGAGAGAGGCACGAGCTCGAGGAGACGCTCGCCGCCCTGCTGCGACGGCAGGAGGAACTTGTTCGCCGCAACGCGGAGCTCGAGGATGCCAACCGCGCGCTGGCCGCCCTCTACGCGGGCCTGGACGACAGGGTGAACATTGCCCGCCAGGCCGACGAGATGCGCATGCGGTTTCTGGCGAACGTCACCCACAGATTCCGATCCCCCATCAACGCCATCCTCGGGCTGACCGAGCTCCTCCGGACCGAACGCATACAGCAGGGCAGTGCGTCCGAGCCGGAGCTCGACCACATCACCCAGGCCGCCACCCAGCTCTGGACGCTCGTCAGCGATCTGCTGGATCGCGCCAGCGCCGACGCAGGCAGGACGCCCGTGTGCCCGGCATCCATCGAGGTCGAACAGCTCCTCGCCTCGCTGCGCGGCCGGGTGCAGCCGCACCTCGCCACCGGCTCGGTGGCGCTGGCGTTCGACGATGCCTCCGGCATTCCGCCAGTCGTGA
The DNA here is from genome assembly GCA_031425515.1 of Acidobacteriota bacterium. Classification (GTDB taxonomy): domain Bacteria; phylum Acidobacteriota; class Vicinamibacteria; order Vicinamibacterales; family 2-12-FULL-66-21; genus JALZOC01. The sequence continues at coordinate 866 of JANPJN010000037.1, forward strand.
CCGACGCCGCCCTCGTGTCGCGCATCCTCCGTCATCTGATCTCGAACGGCCTCAAGTACACCGAGCGCGGGGACGTCCGGGTGTCGGCCCGGTGGGATCCGGTCCACGAGACCGTGACCTTCCAGGTCGCGGACACCGGGATCGGGATCGCGCCCGAGGACCACGACCTGATCTTCGAGGAGTTCGAGCAGATCGCGCATCCGCTCCAGGGCAGGGTCCGCGGCACCGGCCTGGGGCTTCCGCTCTCGCGGCATCTCGCCGGACGGCTCGGCGGGTCGCTCACGGTCGAAAGCGACCTCGGTGCAGGCTCCATCTTTTCGCTGAAGCTGCCGGTGGTGTGGCGTCCACCGCCCGGCGTGGGGTCGCCCGACCTTCCCGAAGCGTCCGGGGACGCGGCAGCATCCGCGGACGACACCGACGCGCCGCGCATGACCGTGCTGATCGTGGACGACGACCCGGTGACGCGCTTCCTGCTGCGCCGCTGCCTTCCCCCCGCAGGCTTCGACGTGACGGAGGCAGCCGACGGCGAGGAAGGGCTTGCGTGCGTCGCCGCAAGCCCACCGGACCTCGTCATCCTGGATTTGCTGATGCCGGGCATGAAGGGCGGGGCGGTGCTCGCTGCCCTGCGCGCCAACCCCGCCACGCGCGCCATCCCGGTCGTCGTCGCCACCGCCGGCGATCTGGATGACGCGGCCATCCAGGCCGTCCGAGCGGACGCCGCCGCGGTGCTGTCCAAGAGCGACCTGACGCCGGACACCCTGCCGTCGATCCTGCGAAACGCCGCGCGGGGGTGGAGGACTTCCGAAAAACTGTAGGGTTCTTCCAGAGTTCGACGGCCTTCCGCGTTGCCGAATGAGACACGCCGGGGGGCCGGCCCTGGGTTCAGGAGGGCGCCTTGGCGGATTGTCGAAGGATTTCACCGCAGGGCTGGCTTTGGCGTGCTTGTCGCTTAGGATAGGCCCGACGGCACACGCCTTGATGTAGAGCTTGAGTCTGATGGCGATGCCCGTTTTTCCCTCCGGCGACCGCGACAGGCGGATCCAGGCGGCGTCCAGCTCGCTGCTGACGACATCGGAGCTCCGGGACTGGGTGCGGGAGCGGATCCACCTGAACGAGTCCGAAGAAGCTCAGCTGTTCAAGGCCATCGAAACCGTCGTGGCCAGCCAGCGGCAGCTCGTGGAGGAGTCGAAGCAGGAGGCGATCACCGCAATGGCGGCGGGGTTCACCGAAAAGATGGCGCGCCTCCAGAAGCAGCTGACGGAAAAAGACGTCACCGTCAGCAACATCGCACGGTATTTCGAGGAAGTGGTCGCGGGGCTGACCGAGAAATCCCACCGCGATCCGAAGACGAAGCTCCTCAACTTCGACTGGTTCATGGAGCGCGTCGAGTCGTTCCTCGCCGTCGAGCAGCGCGTGCGCTGGTGCGGCGTGGGGGTCGTCGACATCAACAGCTTCAAGTCCTACAACGACACGCTGGGGCATGCCGTAGGCGACAAGATCATCGAGCGCGTCGCGCGCATCCTGTCGGATCAGATCCGGTCGGAAGATTACCTGGCGCTCGAGCGCAGCGGCGATTCCCGCGACCTGCACGCGCGGTTCGGGGGCGACGAGTTCTGCTTCCTGATTCCCGATTTGCCGGGGTGCATGGAGGCGGTCCATATCGCCGACCGGTTCAAGGAAGCGGTGGAGGGGCACGACTGGAGCCGCGATGACCGCCGCCTTGCGTCCCGGCCCGTCCGCGTGGACGTCGGGGTCGTCTGTCTCAATCTCGGCGCCGTCGCCGAGCGGCGCGGCGTCGCGCGCAAGCTGGCCGCCGAACTGATTCACCGTGCGGACCAGTTGATGTACGACGCCAAGACCAGCAAGGCCGCCCATGTGTTCCCCAGCGCCGTCCGGGTCGAAGACGGGGCGCTCGTGGAAATGCCGGGCGCGCTCGCGCAAAGCGTCAACGCCCGCCGGACCGGTCGCATCGCCAGCGGCGGCCGCTAGCGATTCCCACCCCATCGAGCACCGACGCGCCCGCGCGGGCGGGTTGCGACGTGCCGGCCCCGATGCTAGACTTGTCTGCTCTGTGATGCCGCGCCATGACCGTCGGGCGGTGTTCACGATTCCCCGGTCGGCGGTCGCGTGGTGGGTGTAGCTCAGTGGTAGAGCGCCGGATTGTGGTTCCGGATGTCGCGGGTTCAATTCCCGTCATCCACCCCAGATTCTTCACGCCTCGCCGTATCTCCCGGACATACTGACCGCCCGCGGGCCCCGGTCCCCTGCCGCCAAGGGTTGACGGTCCTTTCCCAGTTGGCACAGAATGCCAGCTCAACGCCGCATGCGTGTGGTGGTGCTTCTGGAGGGATGTTGGAACAGCAGGATCTCGAGCGGATCGCGCGTGCCGCGCTGCGCGACCTCGGTGTGTCCGGGGCCGCGCTGACGGTTCAGGCGGACGCGCAGCACCCCGGTTACTGGAAAATCGACATCCGCGGAGGGCACGGGCCCACCCAGCTCAGGATCCGCTGCAGCGAGGGATCCACTCCGCAGTGGGTGCGCAACCAGATCCTCGAGCAGTACCAGGCGCACGGCTGACCCGCCGACTGCCGGCCTACCGCGCGGCGCGCTTGCGTGGCGCCGCCTTCACCGGCTCCTCGAACTCCGCCTTGGCGGCCTTCTTCTTCCCGGTGCTGACGCGGTCGAGGCTCTGCCTCAGCGCATCCATCAGGTTCACGACCTTCGGCGGCGCCTCGTCCTCGGCGACGACCACCTCTTCGCCCGCAATCTTCGCGTCGATGATGCGCTGCAGCTCTTCCTGATATTCGTCGCGGTACTCCGAGAGGTTGAACTCCCCTTCGAAGTTGCCAATCACCTGCTTCGCGAGCTTGATCTCCTCGGGCTTCACCTTCGCGGGGACCGACCCGAGCTCGTCGATGTCGTCCATGCTGCGGACCTCGCGCGCATGACGCATGGTGTACATCACGAGCCCCTTCTCGCGCGGCTGAACGGCCACCAGATACTCCCGGCCGTACAGCGCCAGCTTGCCGATGCCCGCCTTGCCCTTCATCCCCTCGCGCATCACCGCGAACGCTTCGGTCGCCATCGCGCCGTCCGGCGCGAGGTAGTACGGCCGCTCGATGTAAATCGGGTCGATGACGGACGCATCCGCGAACTGCACCAGGTTGATCACGCGCGTGGACTCGGGCCGCACCTTCGCCACGTCGTCCTCCGTCATCACGACGTAGCGCCCCTTCTCGAACTCATACCCCTTGGCAATCTCCGACATCGGCACTTCGCGCTGGCAGGACGGGCACCACCGCTTCTGCTGGATGCGGGTCTGGCACTCGGCGTGGAGCTGGTTGAAGCTGATGGTCGCGGCCGAGTCGGTGGCGGGGAAGACCCGCACCGGGATGTTCACCAGGCTGATCTTGAGGAAACCTTTCCAGGTCGGACGCGCGGCCATGGTGCTGACTCCTTGCTGTCGATTGGCGCAGACCTCATTATCGGCCCGGCGGGAGGAATTCCGCAGCGCTGCACGAAATTGCACGGATTGGCGGTTCATATACCATCGAAGACGCGATGAAATGGCGCGATAAGCCCGAAACCGTTCGGCCCATGCTGGCTGCCCTCGCCGAACCCCCTCTGACCGGCGAGGGGCTCCTCTACGAGCCGAAGTACGACGGCATCCGCGCGCTCGTCCACGTGGCGCCCGGCCGCGCGACGGGCGGCGTCCGCATCTGGTCCCGCCTCGGCAACGACAAGACGTCCCAGTTCCCCGCCATCGTCCGCGCCCTCGACGTCTGGCGCGCGACGCTCGACGCGCCCCTTCTCCTTGACGGCGAGATCGTCGCGCTGGACGCGAAGGGCCAGCCCGCCGGGTTTCAGCAGCTCCAGGGACGGATGCACCTCACCGCGTCCAGCGACGTCGAGTGGAGCGAGAAGGCGCAGCCGGTGGCGCTCATCGCGTTCGACCTGCTGCGCGACGGAGACGACGACCTGCGCGGGCTTCCGCTGACCGAACGGCGCGCCCGCCTCGAAGCACGCTTTCCCGCGTCGCAGCCGGCGCTGCGCATCAGCGAGCAGGTGCGGAACGATGGCCGGGAGTTGCAGGCGCGGGTGCTGAAGGACGGATGGGAGGGGCTCATCGTGAAGGAGGCCGCCGCGCCGTACCACACCGGCCGGCGCAGCCCCGCCTGGCGGAAGCTCAAGATCGTGCACGAGCAGGAGTTCGTGATCGGGGGATGGACCGAGCCCCGCCAGACCCGCCAGCACTTCGGCGCGCTCCTGCTCGG
>JANPJN010000038.1:0-7931 GCA_031425515.1 Acidobacteriota bacterium
CTCGACACGGGTGCGCCGTTCCATCCGGATTTCAACGACGCGCTCGAGGTGCAGCGCGCACTCGACGCGGTCCAGCGGTCGGCGCAGTCGCGGCAATGGATTCGGGTGGACAGGGGAGAGACGCAGGCATGACGGCGACCGCGATCGACACAGGGCTGTCTTCACGCGCGCGGTGGACGATCGTCGGACTGCTATCCACCTCGATCGCCATCAACCTGCTCGACCGGCAGGTCCTCTCGGTCCTCGCCTCGGAGCTGCGGTCCGAGTTCAAGTGGACCAACGCGCAGTACGGCTACATCGCCGTCTTCTTCAACCTCGGCATGATGTGCGGACAGGTGCCGGCCGGCGCGCTCATGGACCGCGTCGGCACGCGCACGGGCCTGGCGCTGATCTTCACGGCCTGGTCGATCATCGGCGCGTCCCACGCCGTCGCCGGCAATCTCGCGGCGGCGCTCGGCATCAGCACGCTCGTCGGCTTCATCGTCATCCGCTTTCTCATGGGCCTGAGCCAGTGCGGGAACTACACGGCCGGCATCAAGGCGGTTGCCGGCCTGTTCCCCGCGTCGAGCCGCTCGCGCGCGGGCGGATTCTTCAATGCCGGAGCGCAGTTCGGCTCCGTCATCGCGCCCCCCATCGTCGTCTTTCTCGCGAGCCGGTTCGGGTGGCGGATGGCGTTCGTCATCCCCTGCCTCGCCGGCCTGCTCTGGCTGCTGCCGTGGCTCGCGACGTTCCCGGACAAGGACCGTCTGGCGGCGATGGCGATCAAGCCGGCCGGAACGCCGTCAGCCGCGGGCCCTGCGATCGGTCTCGGTCAGCTCATACGCAATCGCAAGGTGCTTGGGCTGTTTCTGATTCGCGTCTTCACCGGGCCCATCACGACGTTCTACTGGACGTGGCTGCCGCTTTACCTGCGAACGGGACGGGGCATGTCGTTCCTCGCCGTCGGCTTCTTCGCTTCCGTGCCCAACCTGATCGGCATGAGCGGCAACGTCGTCGGCGGCCTGCTGACCGATCGGCTCGTCAAGGCGACCGGGTCGGTGGACCGCGGACGGAAGATTGCCTTCGCCTGCGCCTTTTCGCTCGGGGCGCTGAGCATGACGATGCCGTTCGTGGCGAATGATTATCTGGCGGTGGTGCTGATGGGGCTCGCGCTGTTCGGTAACCAGTGGGTGGCGGCGACCTACATCGGGACGGTCGGCGACGTCGTCCCGCAGCAACTGGCCGGACGCGTCAACGGGATCGCCGGGTTGGGGGACAATGGCGCGGCGCTGCTGGCGGTGCTGTATACCGGGATGATCGTGGACCAGTATGGCTGGACCCCGGTGTTCTTCGGAGCGGGGATGCTGCCGTTCCTCGCGATGGCCAGCGTGTTCCTGGTGCTGAGGAAGATCGAGCCGGCGGTGTTCGAGCCCGCGCGCTGAAAGGGCCCATTGGTTGAAGAAAGATGAGTGTCCCCCTGGAGGGTGTATGCGAGCAGCATTGACGGTGATCGGGTTGGTGGCGGCGGGTGTGGTGCAAGTGGGTGCGCAGGCGCCTGCCGTGACGCAAGGTCCCGCGGGCACGCCGGCGGCTCCGGCCGCCGCGAGCGTGCCGGCCGTCATTGCGGCGCCGAAGCCGTTCGTGCCGGAGGGCTTCACGCCGCTCTTCGACGGTGAAAGCCTCGCAGGCTGGCACGTCAGCCGAACGAACCATCACGGAACGACGCCCGATTACAAGGTGCTGCACGGGATGATCGTCGCGACGCAGAGTCCGCTCGGGCGCGGGGGCATCCTGCTGACGGACAAGAAATACAAGAACGTCGAGTTGTACATGGAAGTGAAGCCCGACTACGGATGCGACAGCGGGCTGTTCTTCCGCTCGAACGAGGCGGGCCAGGCCTATCAGGTCACGATGGACTATCTGTTGGGTGGGAGTATCGGGGGCATCTACGGCGAGGGACTCGAGGGGGTCAACGGTCGGGGCAATGCCGCGGGGCGTGGTGCACAGGCGTCAGCCGCTGGCGCGTCGGCGGCACAACGGGGCGCGGATCCAGGCGCCGGTGCGAGCCCGGCCGGGAGCCAGGCTGGCGGTGCGACGACGGCCCCGGCGGTCCCGCCGGTCGTTGGCGGCATGCCGCTCGGCGGCACGGTGGCGCAGGGGGAATCGCCGTGGATGAAGGCCTGGAAGCGGGAAGACTGGAACAAGGTGCGCGTGCGCATCGTCGGCGACGTGCCGCATATCACCGTCTGGGTCAACGATCAGCAGGTGACCGACTTCACCGACACCGCAAACCACGCGCGCGACGGCCTCACCGAGGGGGCCATCGCCATCCAGGTGCACGGCGGCAACCGATGGGTGCCGGGCGGCTTCTGGAGGTGGCGGACGATTGCCGTCAAGGAACTGCCCGCCGACGCCCGATAGCGGCGTAGCTGACAGCCGGGAACTGGAAGCTGACAGCTGATAGCTGATGGCTTTTTTTACTGAGGTCCGATCTTCATGAGTGTGCCTGTTTCACCAGACGTCGCGAGGCCCGTGCCCCCCGACGGCATGCGTCCGACCCGAGCCCGCGACATCGCGGTGATCTACACAATCGTCCTCGCGATCATCACCTACGTTGACCGCGTCTGCATCTCGATGGCGGCGCCGTCCATTCAGCGGGACCTCGGGCTGACCCCGATTCAGATGGGCTGGGCGTTCTCGGTGTTTGGCTGGTCGTACGCACTCCTCGAAGTGCCCGGCGGCTGGCTGGCGGATCGGATGGGGCCGCGCCGGGTGCTCATGCGGATCGTCATCTGGTGGTCGTTCTTCACCGCTGCCACGGGGTGGGCGTGGAACTTCACGTCGCTCATCGTGACCCGCACCCTCTTCGGTGCCGGGGAGGCCGGGGCCTTCCCGAACATGACGCGCATCTTCACCACGTGGCTCCCCGCGCAGGAGCGCGAACGTGCACAGGCCACGCTCTGGCTCGCGTCGCGCTGGGGCGGCGCGCTCACGCCGCTGCTGGTCGCCTACATCCTCCAGTTCCTGAGCTGGCGCCGCACGTTCGAGCTGTTTGGCGTGCTCGGCGTCATCTGGGCGATTTTCTTCTACCGCTGGTTCCGCGACGACCCGGCGACGCATCCGGGCGTCAACAGCGCCGAGCTCGCGCTCCTGCCGCCCGCGCGCGAAACCGCCATGGTCACCGGACCGCTGCCGTGGCGCCTCCTGACCTCGACGCCGGCCGTCTGGCTGCTCTGCGCCCAGTACGCCTGCCTCGCGTACGGGTGGTGGTTCTACGTCACGTGGCTGCCGACGTACCTGCGTACCGCCCGCGGCACGAGCCTCAAAATGAGCGCGCTCCTTGCCGGTCTCCCTCTGCTCATGGGGGGCATCGGCTGCCTGATCTCCGCGGCCATCATTCCGAGGCTGGCCCGGTCGCTCAACAGCGTGGCCCGCGCCCGCCGCATCGTCGCCATCATCGGATTCCTGGGGGCGTCGGCGTCGATTATGATCTTCACCCGCATCGAGGATCCGCGGACGGCGATGTTCGTGCTGGGCTTTGCCGGTCTGTTCAACGATTTCGTCATGCCGGCCGCGTGGGCCGGGTGCATGGATGTCGGCGGACGCTACGCCGGCACGGTGGCGGGCAGCATGAACATGTTTGGCTCGATCGCGGGCGCGCTGTCCCCGCTGGTCGTGGGCTATCTGCTGGCTTTTACGAATCAGAACTGGACGCTGACGTTCTACGTGTCGGCCGCCATCTACAGCCTGGGCGCCATCTTCTGGCTCTTTCTCGACGCGCACACGCCGATGGAGAAGAGGGTCGAGGCGTAAGCCAGCTTTCAGCTTCCAGCTATCAGCGATTAGCTATCAGCGTTGATGGCTGAGCAGGCCAAACTGACAGCTGTCAGTGAACTGACGGCTGAGAGCTGAGAGCTGAGAGCTGTCAGCGCCCAGAGGCGCGCTCGAGGACCTCGGGATTGAGCAGGTCCATCGCGCCGAAGTCCCCGCCCTCGGCCAGTGTGATGTTGCGGAGCGCGCGCTGCGCCATGCGGATGTTGCACTCGGCGGTATTGCTGCCGACGTGTGGCGCGAGGATGACCCGAGGCAAGCTCCGGACATCCTTTCCGGGCACCGGCTCGTACGGCTCGCGCTCGTACACGTCGAGGGCCGCCCCGCCGAGGTGCCCGCCGACGACCGCGTCGTAGAGCGCGGCCTCGTCGACCACCGCGCCACGCGCCGTGTTCACGAGCCATGCGTCCGCACGCAGGAGCGCCAGCCGGTCCCGGCTCATGAACCCCGCGTTCTCGGGCGTGGCCGGCACGTGCAGGCTGACCCAGGCGGCATCGCGGACCGCGGCGGCAAAATCGTCGGTGAAGAGGTTGAAGTCCTCGTCGCCGGGTCCTGCCCCCGATCGGCGGTAGCCGACGACCCGCATGCCGAAGCCGGCACGAGCGATGCGCGCCGTCGCCCGGCCGATCGTCCCGCACCCGATGATGGCGAGGGTGCTGCCGTGCAGCTCCCGGCCCGGACGCGGCGTCCATCGTCCGTCCCGCATGTCGGCCGCGGCCTCGACGATGTGGCGCGCGGCTGCGAGGATCAGGAGCAGCGCAAGCTCCGCCACCGACTGGTGGAGGACGCCCGGCGTGTTCGTGCAGAGGAGGCCCGCCCTGGTCGCCCTGGCCTTGTCGATGCCGTCGTGCCCGACGCCGTAGCGGGCAAGCACGCCGCCGGCGGGCAGCGCGGCATACAACTCGTCCGTGTACGCGAAGGGGCCGACAATGACGTGGCGTGCGCCGTGCGCGCGGATGGCCTGCGCGAGGGCAGGCTCCTGCGGAGGCGCCGCCACGCATCGTACGTCGCTGGCGGTGAAGACGGATTCCGAGCGGCGGAACTCCGGCTCGGTCACGACGATCGCAGGGGCGCTCGAGGGCATGTAGTGTTATATACGGTTTGGCCGTCCGCGGGTATGCGGGCTACCGATTCGGGAGGGCAGCGTCGCGCGCTCGCTCGTGGCGGTCGTCGTCACGTCGAACGTCGGCCCTGTGTTCGGGTCCAGGCACTTTTGTCCTGACTTCATTTTCGGTTTCAGTTGGGGGTCTCGTGCGAATTGTCCTGAGCGCCGTCATGGTGTCTGCCCTGTGCGTCGGTGTCGCTGCGCAGGGCCAGGCCCCGGCACCTGCGGCCCCGCCGACATCGTCGACCAACCTGGGATCGGATGCGAACGGGAACCCGCTGCGGCGCGCCACCGCCACCGGTCACGTGTCGAACTACGACGAAGCCAAAGTGCCGGCCTATAAGGTGCCCGACCCTCTCGTCCTCGCCAGCGGCACGCGGGTGAGCAACGCGGCGGCCTGGCGAGATCAACGGCGCCCCGAGATCATCGGCCTGTACGAGCGTGAGATCTTCGGGCGCATTCCCGCCGGTACGCCGAAGGTCGCGTGGACGGTCGGTGCCACCGATTCGGCCGCGCTCGGCGGAACCGCGCTCATGAAAAAGGTGGCCGGCACGGTCGGCAGCGGCGCGGGTGCGCTGACGCTCAACGTCACGATGTACACGCCAGCGAAGGCGCCAGGTCCGGTGCCAATTATTCTCCTGGCGAATTTCGGCGGCGGGTCCGCGCCGGTGCGTGCGGGCGGCGGAGCGCAGGTGGGCGATCCGCCTGTGGCCGCCGAGATCCTCGCCCGCGGCTGGGGCTACGCCATGGTCGGCTATAACGATATCCAGCCGGATCGTGCCAATGCGCTCGATCAGGGGATCATCGGCCTCACGGCCACGCCCGGAAAAGACCGGGGCCCGGACGAGTGGGGCAGTATCAGCGCCTGGGCCTGGGGCGTGAGCCGGATCATCGACTACCTCGAGACTGACAAGTCGGTCGACGCCCGGCAGATCGCGCTCCAGGGACACTCGCGCCTGGGCAAGGCCGCCCTGTGGGCCTCGGCGCTGGACGACCGCATCAAGGTCGTCTATGCGAGCTGCTCCGGCGAGATGGGGGCGGCGCTGTCGCGGCGGGACTGGGGCGAATCGGTGGACGACATGACCCAGAATTTCCCCTGGTGGTTCGCCGGCAACTTCCAGAAATACGCGGGACGCTGGTACGAGCTACCGGTAGACGCGCACCTGCTGATCGCGCTCAGCGCCCCGCGGCCCGTCTTCCTCACGGGCGGCACGGCAGACCAGTGGGCGGATCCCGTCGGCATGTTCCTGGCCGGTGTGCACGCGGGCCCCGTCTACCGCCTGCTCGGCAAACGCGACCTCGGCGTCTCCGCGGGTCCACCCCCGCTCGACACCCCGCTCACCACGGGCGACATCGGCTGGCACTACCACACGGGCGGTCACTCGGCGACGCCGGCCGACTGGCGCGCCTTCCTGACGTTCGCCGGGAAGTATCTCAAGTAGAGGGGCACCGGCGATCGAGGTCGTCACAGGGATCGCGTAGGCGTCCTCCGTGCTCGCCGTGGCTGCAACGGTTTAGCCCCGCGCGATGAACACGGCGTAGTACCCCATCATCACCGTCATCGCCGCGGTCGTCACCCACAGCGCGATCGTCGTGACCCGCGACGGCGCGATCTCGGGCGGGAGCCGGCGGTGGCGCAGGAAGATGGCGCCGGCGCCGATCACCGGCAGCATCAGCGCCTGCACGATCCCTCCCACCATCACCATCGTCACCGGCGCCCGAATCGTGAAGAAGAGCGCGACCGGCACGATGCCCAGCAGGACGACGAAGCGGTTGCGCAGGGCGAGACGGCGCGGCAGGTCGTCGGCCGCGAAGCGTCCGCCCAGCCGGCACATGTCCGCGAACAGCCGCGAATGCGCGGCGGTCGCGGCGAAGACGGTCCCGTAGAGCGTGGCGATTGCGCCGACATAGAAGACGCCAAGCGCCCAGCTCCCGAGCGTCTGCGTGTAGAGGTTCGACAGAATCGGGATCATGTCGCCGCTGGCCGGCACGAGGTGCATGCCGTGCAGTACGCCGGCGCCCAGCAGGTAGAAGGCGATGGTCGCGGCGGTGTAGATGATCATCGAGACGCCGATATCGACGTGCATCACACGGATCCAGCCGCGCGCACGCCGCTCCCACCCGCCGCCCGTCTCGCGCGGGCCCGTGAACTGGGCGTATCCCTTCTCCACACACCAGTAGGGATACATGAACAGCTCCGCGGCGCCGACGCCGGTGATGCCGAACACGGCGACCGCCATGCCGATGCCCGCCGAGGGAAGTTGCAGCCGGAGTCCATCCATTACAGCGGGCCACGAGAAGAACTGCGGCATGCGCGTCAGCACGAGCGCCGCGAGCGCGGTGATGACGGTGAAGAGCGCAACCTTCACCATGGCGATCCGCTCGACGCGGCCGTAGCTGCCTCCGAGCAGCAGGGCGAGCGTGATCGCCAGAAAGACGATCACCCACGCGGCAACCGGCACCGCGGGGATGATGAGGTGCATCACCTGCGACACCCCGCCGTACATCGCGCCCACCTGCAGTTGCGTGGCCACGACCATCACCGCCCACGCCCACACGAGCCAGTTGATACGGCCGATGCGCGGGCCGGGCACGTGGTTCAGCGCCTCGAGCCCCGTCTCGCCGGTCGCGATGGTGTAGCGGCCAAGCTCCGCCTGAATCACCGGCTTCACCAGGCAGCTCAGAAGCACCACCCACAGCGCGGTATACCCCGCCTGCGCTCCCAGCGTCGTCGTCGCAATGAGCTCGCCGGATCCGACGATTGATGCCGCCAGGACCATGCCGGGCCCGATGCGGCGCAGGGCCGCGAGGAGATGGGTGGGCGGCTCTTCGATCGCAGAGGGGGTGAGCGCGTACGGGTTCGGAGGAGCGGCGGCGAGCTCGGGCGACGCGACTGTGCTCATGGCGCGAGAGTATGCGCCTTTCCGGGTCGGCTGTCTCGGGGAGATCGGTCGTCGGCGGCGCACCGGCCTACCGCCATGCTGGCGCCTTCGTCATTCATGTGGCCGAGGCAGCA
>JANPJN010000039.1:0-3337 GCA_031425515.1 Acidobacteriota bacterium
CCGCCGGCCGCGCCGAGGAGGTGTCCTGTCATCGACTTGGTGGACGAGATCGCGAGTTTCCGGGCGTGCTCGCCGAAGAGCCGCTTGATCGCGAGGGTCTCGAGCTTGTCGTTGAACGGCGTCGACGTGCCGTGCGCGTTGACATAGTCGACATCCTCCGGACTCACCCCGGCATCGTCGAGCGCCGAGGCCATGACGCGCATGCCGCCGTCGCCGTCCTCGGAGGGCGCGGTGATGTGGAACGCGTCGGCCGACATGCCGTAGCCGACGAGCTCGGCGTAAATCATCGCACCGCGCCGTGTGGCGAACTCGAGCTCCTCGAGCACGACGACACCCGATCCCTCACCCATGATGAAGCCGTCGCGATCCTTGTCGAAGGGCCGACTGGCACGCTCCGGTTCGTCGTTCCGCGTCGAAAGAGCGCGCATGGCGGCAAAGCCGCCGACTCCCAGGGGCGTGATCGCCGCCTCGGATCCGCCGGCGATCATCACGTCGGCATCGTTGCGCTTGATGATCTCGAAGGCATCGCCGATGGCATGGGCCGAGGCGGAGCAGGCGGTGCAGGTGGCCGAGTTCGGCCCCTTCGCGCCCAGCCGGATCGACACCTGGCCGGCCGCGAGGTTGATGATGGCCGCCGGGATGAAGAAGGGAGAGATACGGCGGGGTCCGCCTTCGAGCAACGCCTTGTGCTCGCGTTCAATCGTGGCGAACCCGCCGATGCCCGACGCGATGAAGACGCCGGTCCGGGTCGCCATCGCCGGCGTCACCGTCAGTTTCGCATCGTCCACCGCGAACTGCGAGGCCGCGATGGCGAACTGAATGAAGATGTCCATCTTCTTGACATCTTTCTTGTCCACGAACTGCAACGGGTCGAAGCCCTTGACTTCGCCCGCGATGCGCGCCGAGAACTGCTCGGCGTCGAACCGGGTGATCGGCGCGATGCCGCTCTTCCCGGCGCAGAGCGCGTCCCAGTTCGTTCCGGTCCCGATGCCGAGCGGCGACACGAGGCCGACACCCGTCACGACGACTCGCCTGCTCAAACCGCCTCCAGACTTGTGCTGCTACTTCTTCTTGCTGTGGGACTCGATGTATTCGACGGCTTCCTTGACGCGGGTGATCTTCTCGGCGTCCTCGTCCGGAATCTCGATCCCGAACTCCTCTTCGAACGCCATCACCAGCTCCACCGTGTCGAGCGAGTCGGCTCCGAGGTCGTCCACGAAGGACGCATCCGGCGTCACCTCTTCCTCGTCCACTCCCAGCTGCTCCACGATGATGCTCTTGACCTTGTCTGCAACCGCCATTCAATCCTCCATCTGCGACTTCGCCGGAAGCCCGCTACGTGTACATTCCACCATTGACCGACAGGACGTGCCCTGTAATATACGACGCCTCTTCGGAGGCGAGAAAGCAGACGGCCGACGCGACGTCGTCGGGCGTGCCCAGGCGCCGGAGCGGAATCTTCGACGTCCACTCGTCGCGTGCGGTTTCCGTCATCGCGCGCGTCATGTCGGTTTCAATCAATCCCGGCGCCACGACGTTGACCGTAATGCCGCGCGAGGCGACTTCGAGCGCGACCGACTTGGCGAACCCGATCAGTCCCGCCTTCGACGCCGCATAGTTCGCCTGGCCGGCGTTGCCACGCTGCCCGACCACCGAGCTGATACAGACGATGCGCCCGCCGCGCTGGCGGATCATCGGCTTCAGCACGGCCTGCGTCAGCGCGAAAGCGGCCGTCAGGTTCGTCGCGATGACGGCGTCCCAGTCCTCACGCTTCATCCGCAGCATCAGCTGGTCGCGCGCAATCCCCGCGTTGTTGACCAGGATGTCGATGCGCGACAGCCGTTCGAGCGTCGAGGCGACCAGTCGCTCGGCCGACCCGGCCTCCGACACGTCGAGCGCCGCCGCCTCGGCGCGCCCGCCGGCCGCGAGGATGTCGTCCACAACCGCGCGCGCGTGGTCGCCGCGCGCCGCCGCGACCACATGCGCGCCTCGAGCCGCGAGCCGCGTCGCGATCGCCTGTCCGATCCCGCGCGATGCGCCGGTGACCAGCGCCACGCGCCCCGTCAGTTCAATCATACCTTCTCAGCTCTCAGCTCTCAGCTTCCAGTTCCCAGCTTCCAGCTCCCGCTTCCGGCTCTCAGCTGCCAGCGCTCGGCTTTTAACCATCAGCTTCCACCTTCAGCTGTCAGCGTCCGACGTTGCGCCAGGCAAGTCATCCCTGTGCCGCTCAACCGACGCGCTTGACCTGCTCGTCGACGCTGAGGACTTCGACGGTGCGGTCGATCTTGCGGATCAGGCCCGCGAGCACGGTGCCTGGGCCGAGCTCGACGAAGGTCGTGACCCCCTCGGCGATGAGCCGCCGCACCACCTGCTCCCAGCGCACGGTCGCGGAGACCTGCTTGACGAGTGCCTCGATCGACGCGTGCCGATCGCGCTTCGGTTCGGCGTCCACGTTGGCCACCACGGGGATGCGGGGATCCGAGGCCGCCAGCGCGCGCAACTCCGGGGCGAGACGATCCTCTGCCGGTCGCATGAGCGCGCAATGGAACGGCGCACTCACCGCCAGCGGGATGATCCGCTTCGCACCGCGCTCTCGTGCCCGCTCCCCGGCCCGTGCCACGGCGTCGGCATGCCCGGCGATCACCACCTGTCCCGGCGCGTTCAGGTTGGCGGGCGACACCACACGTCCCGGCAAATCCTCCGTGGCCGCCGCGCACGCCAGCCGGACCGCCCCCTCGTCGAGCCCGAGCACCGCCGCCATGGCGCCCTCTCCTTCCGGGACGGCCTCCTGCATGTAGCGCCCGCGACGCTTCACCGTAAGCAGGGCATCCGCAAAGGATATCGTACCGGCGGCCACGTGAGCCGAATACTCGCCGAGGCTGTGTCCTGCGGCGAAGTCCGCCTGCACGCCGATGGAGTCGAGCAGCCGATGGGCGGCGATGCTGGTCGCGAGAATTGCTGGCTGGGTGTATTCCGTCAACCGGAGCTGCGCCTCCGGACCGGTGAAGCAGAGCGTGCTCAGCGGCTCCCCCAGCGCAGCATCCGCTTCGTCGAACGCCGCGCGGCAGACGGGATAGGCGTCGGCGAGCGCCTGGCCCATGCCCACATGCTGGGCCCCCTGCCCGGGAAACACGAACGCCCTCATCGATGATCTCCCGCATGACTGGCCGCGGCGACATCGGCCGCCACGCCAGCGACGAGCCCCTGGCTCACGAACCGCGCCGCCATCGCGACGGCATTGCGAACGGCCTTGGCCGACGAGCGCCCGTGGCCCACGACACACAGTCCATTCAAGCCGAGCAGCGGCGCCCCGCCATACTCCGACACGTCCACCCGC
>JANPJN010000040.1:0-3482 GCA_031425515.1 Acidobacteriota bacterium
CGCGACGTTTCCTGCAGACGCTGTTCGGCGAGCGCGATCCGTGCCAGCACCGCACCGTGCTGTGTCTCCCGGTCGGGTGGCCAGAGCAGCAGCGAGGGCGTGGGGGTGGCGTTCGTGAAATGCGAGTACAGGCCGGACTCGTCGATGTTATTGAAGAATGCCGACATCGAGAAGTAGTCGCGCTGGGTGATGGCGTCGAACTTGTGGTCGTGACAGCGCGCGCATTCCATCGTCAGGCCGAGCATGGCGGTGCCGAACGTGCTCACGCGGTCCGCGACGTACTCGAGACGGAACTCCTCCTCGACGCTCCCGCCTTCGTTCGTCTGCCGGTGCAGCCGGTTGAAGGCCGTCGCGATGCGCTGATCGCGGGTGGGGTTCGGCAGGAGGTCGCCGGCCAGCTGCCAGGTCAGGAACTGGTCGTAAGGCAGATTCGCGTTGAAGGCGCGGATGATCCAGTCACGATAGGGCGACATGTCCCGGTCCACGTCAGCCTGATAGCCATAGGTGTCGGCGTAACGCGCGAGATCGAGCCAGTCCATGGCCATCCGTTCGCCGTACGCCGGCGACGCCAGGTAACGCTCCACGACGTCAGCGTACGCCGTGGGTGATCTGTCGGCGAGAAACGCGTCCATCTCGGCGACACTCGGAGGCAGGCCGGTGAGATTGAGCGCGAGACGACGGATGAGGACTTCCCGCGAGGCCTGCCGCGCCGGCGACAACTGCTCTTTCTCCAGCCGGGCGCGCACGAAGGCATCGATCGCATTCGCCCCGTGGTCCGTCGCGTGCAGGACGGGCGGCGGCACGCTGCGCACCGGCATCAGCGACCAGTGCGGTTGATAGTCCGCGCCCTCGAGCACCCACCGGTGCAGGAGCGCTTTCTCCGATGCCGACAGCGCGAGGTGCGATTCCGGCGGCGGCATCATGTCGTCCTCGTCGCTCGTGAAGATCCGGCGAACGAGCTCGCTCTGCTCCGGTTTGCCAGGCTTCACGATCGGCCCGCCTTCACGGCTGTCTTTCAGCAGGCCTTCGCGCCGGTCGAGCCGAAGCTTCGCCTTCCGCTTGTTGGCATCAGGCCCGTGACAGCGAAAGCAGCGATCGGACAAGAGAGGCCGGATCTCGAAATTGAAGTCAACGCGACTGGACTTCGCCGTCACCGCCCGCGGACCGGCCTCCGCCGGCCACCCGGCGAACAGCGCGCCGGTCAGCGCCACCCCGACACAGATTGCCGCCGGATTCATCTCGCGCATTCTGGGGCGAGTCCCTGGACCTGTCAATCAGACGCCGGCCGGGTTCAGGCAATCGGACTACACTTGGAGGGGCCGCCGTCCGTCGCCCACAACGCACCATTTCCGGAGTCCGACATGAAAGTTCGTGGATATGCCGCCGCCACCGCTGCCGCCCCGCTCGCGCCATGGGAGTTCGACAGGCGGGCTCCGGGCGATCACGACGTCCGCATCAGCATCGAGCACTGCGGTATCTGCCACTCCGACATCCACTTCGCGCGTAACGAATGGCAGTTCACCAGCTACCCCTGCGTGCCCGGGCACGAGATCGTCGGGCGCGTCGTCGAGGTCGGCAGCGGTGTTCGGCGCTACCGCGACGGGGACCTGGTCGGTGTCGGCTGTTTCGTGGACTCGTGCCGCACGTGCGCCAGCTGCAGAGAGGGGCTGGAGAATTACTGCGAGGCCGGACCGCGCATGACCTACGGCAGCTTCGAAGCTGACGGCGCGACCCCGACCTACGGGGGCTATGCCACGCAGATCGTCGTGCACGAGGACTTCGTCCTCAAGATCCCGGCGTCGCTCGATCCCGCCGGTGTGGCCCCCCTGCTGTGCGCGGGTATCACCACGTACTCTCCACTGCGCCACGTGGGCGTCGGCAAGGGCACCCGGGTCGCCGTCATGGGGCTCGGCGGACTCGGACACATGGGAGTCAAGCTGGCGGCGTCGTTTGGAGCGGACGTGACCGTGCTCAGCCACTCGGCCTCGAAGAAGGCCGATGCGCTCAGGCTGGGCGCACACGACTTCGTGCTGACGAGTGGTCCGGGCGCGCTTCAGCCCCTCGCCGGGCGCTTCGACGTGATCCTTGACACCGTCTCGGCGGTGCACGACGTCAATGGCCCTCTGACGTGCCTCAAGAGGGATGGCACGTTGATCCTGGTGGGCGCCGCTCCGGAGCCGATCCCGGTCGCGGCCTTTCCGCTCATCATGGGGCGCCGGAGAATCATGGGCTCACTGGTCGGCGGGCTGCCCCAGACCCAGGAAATGCTCGACCACTGTGGTACTCACGGCATTACCAGCGACATCGAGCGCATCACTCCCGATCAGATCAACGCGGCCTTCGACCGGGCGGTGCGCGGCGATGTCAAATATCGCTTCGTGATCGACTGCACGAAGTTCTGAGCCGGACGCCGCTTACTCCTTCGGCTTGGCCTGTATCGACGCGAGATACTCGACCAGGGAATCAATCCGCGCCTTGATGGCGGCAGGCTCCGCGCCGGACTCCGATTTCGCAAACACGTCGCCCCAGACCGGCATGTCCGACTTGCGATGCGCCTCGTCGCGCGTGCGTCCGTCGATCAGCTTGGCGACCGCCTCCTTTGGAAACTCACCCTTGTTCCGGCTGGCGAGCTGCGTGAGATCGGCGGGACGTTTGCGCAGCGTCGCGCTGAACGGGCCATCCCCTTTGGCGCCAGCACCATGACAGCTCGCGCAGTAGACCTCGAACTTCTGCTTGCCGTCGGCGACCTGCGGCGATTGGGCCCCGACGCCCTCGGCCACGCCGACGACGGACGCGGCGACGACGAGACCGCGGAACACGATTCTCCAGGCTGCCATCAGACCCTCCTCAGCAGGATTTCCGTCGCGGCGCGGGCAGGCTGGTCGCCCGCCCGCGTACGCGAGGAGTCTACCGTGTCTGCCCGGGGTTCGTGAGCACCACTTTCAGCGCGCGTTCGGCCGCGGCGTTCCCGAACGTATCGTACGCCTTCATGATGTCGCCGAGCGGGAACCGGTGCGTGACGAGCTTGGCCGGCTGCAGCCGCCCCGATCGCACGAGTTTGAGCAGCATCGGGATGGCTGCGGTATCGACCAGCCTGGTCGTGATCGCAATGTTGCGATCCCACAGCTTCTCGAGGTGCAGCTCCACGGGCTTGCCGTGCACGCCGATGTTCGCCAGGCGGCCGCCCGGCGCGAGGATCGACTGGCAGATGTCGAAGGAGGCCGGTACGCCGACCGCCTCGATGGCGACATCGACGCCGGCGCCGTCCGTGAGCGCCATCACGCGCTCGACCGCTCCGCCACCCGAGCTGTCAATCAGCGTCGTCGCCCCAAGCTCCCCGGCCACGCGCAGCCGGTTGGCGTCGAGGTCGATCATCAGGATGGCCGCCGGCGCATAGAACTGCGCGGTCAGCAACGCAGCCAGCCCGATCGGGCCCGCTCCGACGATCGCGACGGTATCGCCCGGCTGGACTCGTCCGTTCA
>JANPJN010000041.1:0-1950 GCA_031425515.1 Acidobacteriota bacterium
GCGGCCGGCGCGTCCTGCGCGTCAGCGCGCGAGGCGGCTCCAGCGACGACGAGCGCTGCCAGGAGCAGGAGGGTGACGCGTGGGGCTCGTGAGGGGCTTCGCATCTGCAGTCAGCGATTGTAGCCGCGCGCTACCCCAGAAGCTCACGGGCCAGGACGATCCCCTCATCCACCGTCGTCACCGATCCATCGAGCTGCCGCTCGTACACCTGCTTCAGCACCTCGCCGACGCGCGGGCCGGGCACTAGTCCGAGCGCCAGCAGATGACGTCCTTTGAGGAGCGGCTCGGGCGGCGCGTGCTGCACGCCGAGCTCGCGACCGCTCGAGAAACCAGTCCATCGCGGAACAATCGAACCCGCCGCCGCGCCCCAGGCAGTCCGACTTCGCCACTCGGGCGAGCAATTCGAGATCGACCTTCTGCGCCAGCCGCCGGAACGCTCCGTCCGAGACCGGTGTCGGCGCCTGCCGGAACATGCCGGGTTTCAGATGATGCGCGACGATGCCGAGGACTTGATGGCGGACGTCGAAGCCGTCCATCGACTGCACGTTCAGGCCATCGAGCACCCTCGTCGCCGGCGCCACGCCGGCCTGCTCGTGATCAATTGAGCGGATACGGCCGTCGAGGAACGCCGTGGTGGCGGGCTTGCCGAGATCGTGGCAGAGCGCCCCGAGCATGACCGACGCCTGCCGCGGCCGGTCGAGATCGTCGATGCGCGTCCGCGCCTCGTCCACCACGAGCAGCGTATGGACCCACACATCGCCTTCAGGATGCCACTCGGGCTCCTGCGCGCAGCCCTGGAGCGCCGCGATCTCGGGAAACATCCGCCGCATCACGCCGAGCTCCAGCGCCAGCCCGAGTCCAATCGACGGCCGGGCGGCCAGGAGCAACAGCTTCTCCATCTCCCCCCAGATCCGCTCCGGGGGCAGGTCGTCCAGCGGCAGCGCCGCGCAGAACTCGCGCGTCGCCGGCTCCATCGTGCACTCGAACCGCGCGGCGAACTGGAGGCCGCGCAACACGCGCAGGCTGTCGTCGCCGAAGGTGGCCGGATCCACCGCGCGCAGGATGCGGGCGTCGAGATCCCGGCGCCCATCCCAGGGGTCGAGATACTCCCCGGTCAACGGATCCCAGAGGATGGCGTTGATCGTGAAATCGCGGCGCCGTGCGGCCTCGCGCACGGACAGATCCGGATCGCCGGTTACCTCGAACGCCTTGTGCCCGCGCCCGGTGCGTGACTCCCGACGCGGCAGCGCAACGTCAATCCCTGCCACCTTGTAGACGGTGAACGCCTCGCCGACTGTGTTGACGCTGCCGAACTCCGCAAGCAGCGGCCGCAGTACCGGCACCGGCAGCCCGAACACCTCCATGTCGATGTCTTTTGACAGCCGTCCGATCAGCCGGTCCCGGACCCAGCCCCCGACGATGAGCGCGCGCCCGCCGGCGTCGTGAACACGGCGCGCCATGGCGACCGCCGCCGCGAGGCTATCCCCTGCGGACGACTCGGAATCCATAATCGGTGTACCGGAAGGAAGGATCGAGCTTGCTGCGTGCCGCCGTGCGGCTGATGGTCACCGCGTGGCGCCACGACCCGCCGCGCGACGTCCGCCGGACCCCGGATGCCGGGCCGGTGGGGTTCGACACCGGCGAGACCGCGTAATAGTCGCGCGCGTGCCAGTCCTCGCACCACTCGTGGATGTTGGCCGCGATCCCGAAGAGGCCGAACGCATTTGGAACCCCCAGCGTCACGGGCCAGGGGGACGCCAGAGGCCCGCGGCCTTCTTCGGGGATCCACGACGGAACCGCGTCGCCCCAGGGATATCGGGCTCCCTCCACGCCACCGCGCGCCGCCCGCTCCCACTCGGCTTCTGTCGGCAGCCGCACAGCCCCCCGCCACGCGCAGTACGCCTGCGCATCGTCCCAGCTCACGCCGACGACGGGGTAGTCGCCGGGCTG
>JANPJN010000042.1:0-6048 GCA_031425515.1 Acidobacteriota bacterium
CGCCCGTGCGCGCGGACCGGTGGGTGTTCACGCTCGCGCCGATCGTGTCGATGGTGCCGGCGCTCATGGCCTTCGCGGTACTGCCGTTCGACCGCGAGGCCAGCTTCTTCGGCTACCGGGTGGCGCTCGTGATTGCCGACATCAACGTCGGCCTGCTCTACATCGTCTCGATCACGTCGATCGGCGTATACGGCATCATCCTGGCCGGGTATGCCTCGAACAGCAAGTTTCCGCTGCTTGCGGGCCTCCGCGCCTCGGCGCAACTCATCAGCTACGAGATCGCGATCACGATGATGCTCGTCAGCATCGTCGTCATGTCGGGCACGCTCAGCATGGTCGGCATCATCGACGCGCAGTTCAACGCGCGTGTCTGGTACGTGTTCGTCCAGCCTCTCGCCTTTGTGATCCTCTTCATCGGGGGGCTCGCCGAGACCAACCGCGCGCCGTTCGATCTGCCCGAAGCCGAACAGGAACTGACGGGAGGCTTTCACACCGAATACAGCGGCATGCGCTTCGCCCTCTTCTTCCTCGCGGAGTACGCCAACATGATCGTCGTGTCCGGTGTAGCGACGACGCTGTTTTTCGGCGGGTGGCTGCGGCCGTTTCCCAACGTCGAGGCACTCGGGTTGCTCGGCGTGGTCCCCGGCTGGATCTGGTTCGTGCTGAAGACCTTCGTCTTCCTCTATCTCTTCATCTGGATCCGGGCGACACTACCGCGCTACCGTTACGACCAGTTGATGCGGCTTGGCTGGAAGGTGCTGATTCCGCTCGGCATCGCCAACCTGGTCGTGACGGCGACGCTGAAGGTGCTGCTGTAGGCCATGTTGCAACCGCTGATGTTCTACGTGCTCGCCGGTCTCATCCTGGGGCTTGGCGTGCTGGTCGTCACGGCGCGCAACACCGTGCACGGCGTGCTCTTCCTCGTGGCAAACTTCCTGTGTGTCGCGGTGATCTTCGTGATGCTGGCGGCGGAGTTCCTTGCCATCATCCAGGTCCTCGTCTATGCCGGGGGCATCGTCGTCCTGTACCTGTTCGTCGTCATGCTGGTGAACCTGCGCCGCCCCCCGGCGCCGCCGCTCGATCGACGCCGGCAGTCGCGGCTCGGGTTTGCGCTGGCCGCGGCGCTGCTCGCCGAGATCACCGCGATCCTCGTGTACTCCGCGCGCCAGCCGGCCCGGGCTCTGGACGGGGTCGCGCAGGCGCCGCCCGCGCTGGGCAACACCGAAGTGGTCGGGATGCTCCTGTACTCGGATTATCTGGTGCCGTTCGAGCTGGCGTCGGTGCTGCTGCTCGTCGCGATGGTCGGCGCCATCCTGCTGGCGCGGAAGGATTCGTGACCCCGATCACGCCGTATCACTACCTCGTGCTCTCGGCGGCCCTGTTCACGACGGGTCTGGTCGGCGTGCTCGTGCGCCGCAACATCATTGTCGTGCTCATGTCGATCGAGCTGATGCTGAATGCCGTGAACATCAACCTGGCGGCGTTCGCCTGGGAGCGGCAGCACGCGGTCGGGCAGGTCTTCGCGATCTTCGTGGTCGCGGTCGCGGCTGCCGAGGCCGCCGTCGGGCTCGGGATCATTCTCGCGTTCTTCCGCAACAAGGAGACGCTCAACCTGGACGATCTGGACATCATGAGATGGTGAGCCGGCTGCTCCGGAGCGCCTCGGCATGACGCCTCTCTGGCTGATTCCACTGATCCCCGCCGCGGCCGCGACCGTCAACGGCCTGGTCGGGATCCGGTGGTTCCCGCGCGGGCTGAGCGCGCTCGTCGCGACGCTGGCCATCGGCGCGGCGTTCGTGCTGTCGGCAGGGGTGTTTGCCGGCCTGCTCCAGGCCCCGCCCGGCGAGCGAATGATCGAGACCCTGCTCGGCGACTGGATCCCCCAGATCCCGCTCGCGACCGCTAACGGGATCGGCATGTTCAAGGTGACGTGGCTGTTGCGCGCGGATGCGCTGGCCGCCGTCATGCTGCTCGTCGTGACCGGCATCGGATTGCTCATCCACGTGTATGCCGTCGCCTACATGAGGGACGAGCCGTCGGGCGCCTACGCCAGGTTCTTCTGCTATCTGAACCTGTTCTGCGCCTTCATGCTCCTGCTCGTGCTCGCGGGGAACTTCGTGGTCCTGTTCGTCGGCTGGGAAGGGGTCGGCCTGTGCTCCTACCTGCTGATCGGGTTCTGGTACAGGAAGACGAGCGCGGCGAACGCGGGCAGGAAGGCGTTCATCGTCAATCGCATCGGCGATCTGGGTTTTCTGCTGGCCATCTTCCTGGTCTTCTACACGTTCGGGACGGTGGACTTCCGCGAGGTCGCGTCGGCGGTGGCGGCGCGGCCCGTGGAAGCCGCGGGACTCGGCGTCCTGTCGGCCATCTGCCTCCTCCTGACGCTCGGCGCGGTGGGCAAGAGCGCCCAGATTCCGCTCTTCGTGTGGCTGCCGGATGCGATGGAAGGACCCACGCCCGTGTCCGCGTTGATCCATGCCGCGACGATGGTGACGGCCGGGGTGTACCTGATTGCGCGCACGGCCGCGCTCTTCATGCACGCGCCGCTCGTGATGCAGGCGATTGCGGTCGTCGGGGCCGCGACGGCGCTTCTGGCCGCGGCTGTCGGTCTCGTGCAGCACGACATCAAACGGGTGCTCGCGTACTCGACGATCTCGCCGATCGGCTACATGTGCCTCGCCGCGGGCGTCGGCGCGTTCGGCGCCGCCATCTTCCACCTCGCGACTCACGCCTTCTTCAAGGCGCTGCTGTTTCTCGGCAGCGGGTCGGTCATCCATGCGCTGGGCGGCGAGCAGGACATGCGGCGGATGGGCGGCCTCCGGACGCGCATGCCCCTGACGTTTGCGACGATGGCGATTGCGGGCCTCGCACTGGCGGGGATTCCGCCGCTCTCGGGGTTTTTCAGCAAGGACGAGATCCAGGTCCGCGTGTTCGAGGCGCACCCGTGGCTTTTCGCCGTTGCGCTGCTGACGACGCTGGTAACGGCGTTCTATATCGCGCGGCTGATGGCGCTGACGTTCATGGGGTCCTACCGGGGCGGTCCGTGGTCGCCTGTGGCGTCGGCGGCTGCCGCGAGCACGGCTGCGGCTCATGGCGTCCGTCATCCGGCCGATGCACCTGCGCACGGTCAGGCCCAGCGCGCGGACCACGAGGTCACGCATGGGCCCGCGCTTCGCGGGCCGACGTCGATGGCGCGCTCGGCCGGCGGCGCCGGGGATGCCGCCCATGGCGCCTTGCGCGGCGCGCCGCACGACGCCCCCTGGACGATGACGCTGCCGCTGATTGTTCTGGCGGTCGGCGCCCTCGCGGCCGGCTGGGCGGGTGTGCCGGCGACGATGGGGGGGAGCGATGCGCTCGGCCGCTTTCTGACGCCTGTGTTCGCCGGACTGGCCAGCAACGCGGCCGCCGCGCATGCGGGGCGAGGAACGGCCTTGGGCGTAATGATCGCGTCCGTCCTTGCTGCCGTCGCAGGCGGGCTGGCCGCCCGCTACCTGTACGTGACGCGTCCAGAGGTGCGGCCTGTGCTTGCGCTCCGGTGGCGCGGCCTCCATGCGCTGCTGTACGCCGGGTTCCGGGTGGACGCGCTCTACGACGCCACCATCGTGCGCGGGACGCTGGCGGCGGCGCGCGGGCTGCGGGCGATCGACCTCCGGGTTCTGGATGGAGCGGTGGACGGCGTCGGCGTGATCGCGAGAACCGGCGCGTGGCTCTCCCACATGCTGGACAAGTATCTCGTGGACGGCGTCGTCAACGCGGTGGCACGCGGGGCGGGACGGGGGAGCTTTCTCGTCCGCCGCCTGCAGACCGGGCTCGTGCAGAATTACGCGCTCATGATGGTGCTCGGGCTGTTCGCGTTCCTGACGCTCTATCTTCTCGGCGGCTGACAGAGACGCCGCCGGGAACGCCGCCTGCTGTATCTTCGAGGTCCGAAAACGCTCTGATGACGCTGTTCACCCATCACCTGCTGACCGTGATCCTGCTGGCGCCGCTCGCGGGGGCCATCCTCGTCCTGCTGGTGCCGCGACGCCGTGAAGCCGCCATCCGCTGGATCGCCACCCTGTCTGGCGCGGCGGGCTTCGCGGTCTCGCTGCCGCTCTGGTTCCGGTACGAGCCGCAGGGAGAGGCGTGGCAGTTCGTCGAGCGCGCCGAGTGGATTCCGTCCATTGGCGCGGCCTGGTTCCTGGGCGTGGACGGGCTCAGTGCGATGCTCGTGCTCCTGACGACCCTCATGGGCGCGATCGCCATCCTCGCGTCGTGGGGCACGATTGGCGAGCGGGTGAAGGAGTATTACGTCCTCCTGCTGGTCCTCCAGACCGCCATGATCGGCGCGTTCGTCTCGCTCGACGCGCTGCTGTTCTTCGTGTTCTGGGAAGTCATGCTGGTCCCGATGTACTTCCTCATCGCCATCTGGGGCGGCGGGCGCAGGCTCTACTCGGCGATCAAGTTCTTCCTCTACACGCTGGCCGGCAGCGTCGTCATGCTTCTCGGCATCCTCGCGCTCTACTTCGCGGCGCACGCCGAAACCGGGATCTACAGCTTCGACATCACCCGGTTCCAGGCGCTGGACCTTCCCGCCGACCTGCAGGTGTGGATCTTCGTTGCGCTCTTCTGCGGCTTCGCCGTCAAGGTGCCGATGTTCCCGCTGCACACCTGGCTGCCCGACGCGCACACCGACGCCCCCACGGCCGGCTCGGTCATCCTCGCTGCCGTGATGCTGAAGATGGGCACGTACGGCTTCCTCCGGTTCAGCCTGCCGATGCTCCCCGACGCCTCACGGTACTTCGTCCCGTACATGGCGGCCCTGGCGATCGTCGGCATCATCTACGGTGCGCTCGTCGCCCTGGCGCAGAGTGACTGGAAGCGCCTCATTGCGTACTCGAGCGTGAGCCACATGGGGATGGCGATGCTCGGGATGTTCGCGCTGACGCCGGTCGGCATCACGGGCAGCATCGTCCATCAGTTGAATCACGGCATCTCCACCGGGGCCCTCTTCCTCCTCGTGGGCATCGTCTATGAACGGCGCCACACCCGCGACATCTCGGCCTACGGCGGGCTGTCCGCGGTGATGCCGGTCTTCGCCGCCGTGTTCCTGCTGATGACGCTGTCGTCTATCGGCCTGCCCGCGTTGAACGGCTTCATCGGCGAGCTCCTCGTGCTGCAGGGGGTCTTTGTCGTGAGCCCCACCTGGGCGGCGTGCGCCGCGACGGGTGTCGTGCTGGGCGCGGCGTACATGCTGTGGCTGTACCAGCGGACGATGTTCGGGGCGCTCGACAATCCGGCCAATCGATCGCTGCGCGACCTCAGTGTGCGAGAGGCCGCCACGCTCGTGCCGCTCGTCGCGCTCGCGGTGTGGATTGGGCTCTATCCGGCGCCGCTCCTTCGCAAGCTCGACTCGTCTGTCGGGCGGATCGTGTTGCGGGTCAACTCCGTCTACGGGCCCGCGATCGCAAAGGCCGCGGCCGAATGCAATGCCGCCGCGGCGCCCGTGCAGGTCGCATCGGCTCCCCCGGGCATGCTGGTCATACCGCCCTGCACGACCGACGCGCTCCCCGCCGGGGAGCCGGCCGAGGGCCCCCGGTGAACATGCCCGACGGCCTCAGCGGCTCCGACTTCTACTACCTGCTGCCCGAGATCGTCCTCACGGCGGGCGCACTGCTCGTGGTCATTCTCGACGCGCTGCTGCCCAAGCGGCTCGACCGCGTCCTGTCGTGGGTCACGCTCGGCGTGCTCGCCGCGTGCGGCCTGTCGCTCCTTGCAACCGATGGGGTCAGCGCGACGGTGGCGCGGGGGCTCGTGGCGGTGGACGGCTTCGCCTTCTTCTTCAACATCCTCTTCGTGCTGGCCGCGGCCCTGACCGTCGCGATGTCGCCGCGCTACCTGACGGTCGAAGGGGTGAGCCCGGGAGCCTACTATTTCCTCATCCTGACGGCGACGCTCGGCATGATGGTCATGGCGGCGGGCATCGATCTCGTCACGCTGTTCATCGGCCTGGAAACGATGGCCGTCTCGTTCTACATCCTCACGGGGTATATCCGGCCGAATCGGCGG
>JANPJN010000043.1:0-13562 GCA_031425515.1 Acidobacteriota bacterium
CGCTGATCGCCAAACGTGTCGAGCAGGATCTCGAGGCGGTCGTCGGCCGCCAGGCTCGCGTCGCGGGCCATCTGTGTGCCAATCGCGCGCCGTGGCTCCGAGTCGTGCGCGACCACGCCGATGTACAGGTTGTCGGCGTCCCGCAGGATGGTGACGACCGTGGCCTCGGAGGGACGCGTGCCGGGGCTGGGCTGCCGCTGCACCAGGTCGCCGATGGTCGCCGCGGCGGCCCATGCGGGCTCGTCCAGTGTGCCGTCCACCACGATGGGGGTGGTGGTGTTCACGACGGCCGCGGATCGGGGCGTCGTCTGAGGAGCCTGCGGCCCCTCCTGACCCGGCCGGAGGTCGGGCGCGGCATGGACGGACACGCTGAGGGCCGCCCACAGCACGGCAGGCGCAAGGATGAAGAATCGACGCCGAGAAGTGCGCATCGCCGGCGCTATCGCTTCGCCAGATCGCGGTAGCTCGTGAGCACGATGCCCCGCCGCGTGATCACGTCTCGCACCTTCGGGCTCGTCCAGGCCTCGAGCACGGCGCTGCGATCCGCGGCGACCCACTCGTAGCCTGTGTGGCCGTAGGCGCGCATTTCCGGATCGTCCGTGCCCGCGTGGTCGATGTGCTCCCAGAGCCCCGGGCCCAGGGTTTCGAGCTTTGCCGCCAGCTTCTCGGCCTTTACCGCGCCGCTGTCCCTGCCGTCGTAGACGCCGCGCAGCCACTGGATGCCGAGGTCCGAGGGGACGGCGAGGCCGTACTCCTTGCTCAGGCGCGCGACCAGCGCTTCCACCTCGGGCGCGACGGACGTGAAGCCCATGTGGTTCCACGTATAGGTGGCTTGCGGCAGATGGCGTTTCGCCATGTCGAGCTGCGCGCGCAGCTCCTTCTCGACATCTTCAATCTTCCAGGCGCTCTCCTTGATGCTCGATCCCGGCGGAAAGGCGGGTCGGGGTTGCACGATCGGAAAGAAGTAGCCGTCGGCATCCGCGATCGACGGCGCGTGCGTCAGCGGGCGCCACTTCACGTTCTGCCATTCGCTCGTCAGCGCGAGGTGGACGCCGACGTCGAGGCCGGGATTCTCCTTCAGCAGCCGTGCGGCCTCAGGAAACCACGGGCCCGGCACGATCACGTTCGTCGTCGTCAGCACGCCGCGCGTGTAGGCGTCAATGGTCGCGGTGTTGATCCCATGGGCGGCCCCCATGTCGTCGCCTTTGACGATGAGCCGGATGGCGCCCTGGGGGGGCGGCTGGAGCGCCAGGACGCTGAAGACGAGAGCGAGACAGATGCGCATCGCGTCAGTTTAGCGCACGCGCCCGGCCGCGCTATAAACAGACCCTCGACATCCCGGGAACGCCGGGACCTCGGGCCGCATCCAATCAACAGACACCGCCATGCCCACATTTCCCCTCACATCGTCCGTTCCGGACGCGGCGTCGTTCGAGGCGCTCATGAGGCGCTGCAACCCCCGGCTGTTCCGCATCGCACGGTCCATCCTGAGAGACGATGCCGAGGCGGAGGACGCGCTGCAGGAGTCCTACGTGCAGGCCTACCGGAAGATCGGCGACTTCCGGGGTGATGCGGCCATGAGCACATGGCTGACACGGATCGTCATCAACCAGGCGCTGATGCAGTTGCGCAGGCGCAAGCGGGAGCGAACTGTCATCCCGTTCGGCCCTGGGGCTCTCGAGCAGGATACAGCGGAGGTGGACGTGGCCGACGCACGCGCGGAATCTCCGTC
This sequence comes from Acidobacteriota bacterium, assembly GCA_031425515.1. Classification (GTDB taxonomy): domain Bacteria; phylum Acidobacteriota; class Vicinamibacteria; order Vicinamibacterales; family 2-12-FULL-66-21; genus JALZOC01. The sequence continues at coordinate 1,733 of JANPJN010000043.1, forward strand.
CGACATCGTGCTTCGAGGCGAAGTGCGCCGGATCATCGAGCGCCGCATCGATGAGCTGCCGGTCGCGTTCCGCACGGTGTTCGTCATGCGGGAGATCGAGGAGATGACCGTGCTGGAGACCGCGGAGTGTCTCGGCATTCCGGCCGCGACCGTCCGCACCCGGTTCTTCCGGGCGCGCGCGCTGCTGCGGGAGGCGCTCGATCGGGACATGGACATGGGGAAGGCCGGCGTGTTTGCGTTTGCCGGTGCGCGATGCGATCGCATTGTCGCTGCCGTGCTGGCCCGTATCCAACCGTAGCCGGGAACGCGCCCGCGCCGTCGTGCATCGAATCGGTATGACCCACCACAACCGAGGAGAGTGCATGAAGGCTTCAGTATTCGTTATCGGCGTCCTGCTCTTGTCTGCGCCGGGCGCGTCCGCCCAGGCCATCACCGACGCACAGGTCGCGTCCATCGTTGTCACGGCGAATCAGGTCGACGTCGATGCCGGCGCGCTGGGCGCATCGCGATCGAAAAACGCCGACGTCAGGAAGTTCGCGCAGCTGATGGTGACCCAGCACACCGACGTGAACCGGCAGGCGGTGGATCTGGTCACCAGACTGAAGATCACGCCCGAGGAGAGCGACACCAGCCGGGGCCTGAAGGCGGGCGGAGAGAAGAACGTCACGGCGCTGAAGGCGCTCACAGGGGCCGCGTTCGACAAGGCGTACGTCAGTCACGAGGTCGCCTATCACCAGGCCGTCCTCGATGCCGTCGACAAGACGCTGATCCCCAATGCGAAGAACGAGGAACTGAAGGCCCTGCTCGTGAAGGTCCGCCCGGCATTCGTCGCGCACCTCGAGCACGCCAGGCACCTCGCGTCGTCTGTGGGCAGCAAGTGACCCGTCCGCACGCCGGTCACGCAAGCTCTCCGCTCGGAGACGCGCTACAGTGAGGCATGGGCATCCGCGGCTGGCTCGTCGCCGCCACACTCCTGTCGGGCATCCATGCACAGCCGGCCGCCGTCCTGCGCATCACGGTCACGATCGTGGACGCGAGCGGTGCGGCCATCCCCGTCCCGCGGCACGCGCTCGTCGTCAGCGACAATCCGGCAAGTGCGCCGCCGCGACGGACGGTGACGGCCCTGGACGGCACGGCGGAGGTGCACCTGGCGCCGGGGAACTACACGGTCGAGTCCGATCAGCCGCTCATTGTCCAGGGCAAGGCGTATCAGTGGCGACAGACGCTGGATGTCCGGGCAGGCGCCACGCCTCTGAACCTGAGCGTTGACAACGCGGAGATCGAGGCGGTCGCGGTGACCGCAGACACGACGAGCGGCGGCAATCCGTCCGCTCTACTGATCGAATGGCAGAAGAGCGTGTTCTCCATCTGGAGCCCGACGGCGCTCGGCGCAGGATTCCTGATAGACGCGCGAGGCATGGTGGCGACCAGCCAGCGACTGGCCGGCACGGCCACCACGCTCGAAGTGCAGCTCTCCCCGACGGAGAAGGTCGCCGCGCGGGTGCTCGTGGCCGATGCCGCCGCCAATGTCGCAATCCTCTGGATCGACCCGGCGTCGGTCGCGTCGGCGCGCCCGGTCGCACTCCCGGACGCGGCGTCCACACCACCAGCGGACGGCGACACGGTGTTCGCCATCACCACGCCGCTTGACGGCATGAAGGGACTGACGTCCGGCGTCGTGAGCCGCGTCAGCCCCGGGACGCTCGTCTCCGACATACGGCTGGACGACAGCAGCCTTGGCGCCCCCCTCTTCAACGCCGCCGGCCTCGTCGTCGCCCTCACCACGCCGGAGGACATGTCGAACGGCGCCTCCCACTCCGTGCGCACCGAATCGTTGCGCCGGCTGGTCGCCAGCGCAGTGGCGGCGATGACGAAGACTGAGATGCCCCGCCGTGCGCCACTGCCCGTTGAGCCGCGGCGCGCCTACCCGACGGATGCGCTGAAGGAGGCCGCCCGCGCAAGGGGCGGGAGGCTGTCGCCCTACGCGGTCACGGCCGCGGACTTCGACGTCAGCCTGATCACCCCGGTGCTCGTCTACGGCGCACGCCACCGCAGCGACGAACTGCGAGGCCAGGGCCGCGGCGGCGCGAGAGAGGAGACGGGGCGCGGGCCGCTGCGCGCGCTCGAGAACTTCGCCAACTGGGCGGAGTACGTAGAGGCGGATCCGGCGGTGCTCATGATCCGCGCCACGCCGAAGCTGGTCGAGAGCATCTGGACGACGATCGCGCGCGGCGCCGCATCGACGCAGGGCGTGTCGATCCCGCCGATCAAGCGGATCAAGTCGGGCTTCTCCAGCATGCGCGTCACGTGTGGCGACGCCGAGGTGACGCCCATCCATCCGTTCAGAATCGAACAGCGCGTGGACGAGAGCACAGCCGTATACGAAGGGCTCTACGTCTTCGATCCCGCCGCGATTGGCCCGCACTGCGGGGCGGTGACGCTGACGCTCTTCTCTGACAAGGATCCAGCGAAGGGGGACACGCGCGTCGTCGATCCGAAGATCCTCCAGCAGATCTGGCAGGACTTCGCGCCCTGGCGCGCGGCGCCCTGACGCGCACTGACGCGCCACCCCCCTCCCGAGTCCGGCTGGTGTACCCTTGCGTCGGCTTCCGCCGGCGCGGCAGGCCGTCTTGTCTTCTGAATCCGATTCGAGCTGGAGGTTGCGCACGATGGCCGGGAGGGTACTTTCGTCAACGACACGACGCGCGGCGGGCGTCGTGTGCGCAGCCGCGGCGCTCGCACTCGCGGGCGCGGATGTCGTCGGTCAGGTGGGGCGCGAATGGCGCGACTATGCGGGCAGCCCAGACAGCTCCCGGTTCGTGACCGCGACGCAGATCACCCGGGCGAACGTGAAGGATCTCCAGGTCGCCTGGACATTTCCGGCGGGCCAGACGGACTTCAATCCGGTCATCGTGCGCGGCGTGGTCTACGGCCGCGGCCCCGACGGGTCGTTCGTCGCGCTCGATGCCGGGACCGGCCGTCAGCTCTGGACGCATCCGGGAAGCAAGACGTTCAACGTGCGCGGAATCAACTACTGGGAGAGCCGGGACGGCAAGGCGCGCCGCCTGATCTTCAGCGCGGACAACTTCCTTCAGGCCATCGATGCCGTGACCGGCGAAACGGTCACGTCGTTCGGCGCCGCCGGCCGCGTCGATCTGCGCGTCGGGCTCGACCGCGATCCCGCCGCGGTCAACCAGCAGTCCCGCACGCCTGGACGCGTTTTCGAGAACCTCCTCATCATGGGCTCGGCCACGAACCAGGAGTACGCCTCCGCCCCCGGCGACATACGCGCGTTCGACGTCCGCACCGGAAAGCTGGTCTGGACCTTCCACACAGTGCCGCGCCCCGGCGAGTTCGGCTACGACACCTGGCCCCCGGAGGCGTGGAAGACGGTCGGCGGCGCGAACAACTGGGGGGAGCAGTCGATCGACGTCAAGCGGGGCATCATCTACATCCCGACGGGCAGCGCGAAGTACAACTTCTACGGCGGCCACCGCGCGGGCGCCAATCTCTTCGGCGACTGCATCATCGCGCTCGACGCGCGCACCGGCAAGCGGCTCTGGCACTTTCAGACGGTGCACCACGACATCTGGGACCTCGACAACAACTCCGCGCCACAGCTCACCACCATCCGGCAGAACGGCCGCGCCATTGACGTCGTCGCGGTCGCGAGCAAGACCGGCTACCTCTACGTGTTCGACCGCGTCACCGGCAAGCCGATCTGGCCGATCGAAGAGCGGCCGGTGCCGCAAAAGACCACCGTGCCCGGGGAAGTGCTGTCGCCAACGCAGCCGTTCCCCACAGCCCCGCCGCCGTTTTCGCGCCAGTCGTTCACCGTGGACGATCTGAACCCGCACATCCTGACGCCCGACGAGCGCGAGCGATTCCGGGAACGCATTCTCAAGGCGAGGAACGACGGGCCGTTCACCCCCATCGGCTTCGAGGACGTGATCCACATGCCGGGGAATCAGGGCGGTTCGAACTGGGGCAGCACGGCGGCGAACCCGACCGACGGGAGCGTCTACGTCATCGGGTTCAACGTGCCGACCATCATCCGCCTGTTCAAGGCCGGAGAGACCCGCCCCGGGCAGCGCGGCGGTGCGCCGGAAGTCGTGAAAGAGGGGCGTTACGTGACGGACGGCTTCGGGCTCTATCCGACGATCGTCAAACCGCCGTACACCACGCTCAACGCGTACGATCTCAACACCGGGACGCTCAGGTGGCAGATCGGCCTCGGCGACGACCTGCGTCTCGCGGCTCAGGGCATTACCGGAACGGGCTCCGCGGCGACGCTCAAGGGAGGGATCATCCCGACCGCCACGGGGCTGCTCTTCGTGACCGCCGCCGACCGCAAGGTCCACGTCTACGACAGCGCCACCGGAAAGCAGATCTCCGAGCTCCAGCTCGGTGGCAACAGCAGCGGCTCCCCCTCGATGTACGAGCACGATGGCCGGCAGTATCTCCTCGTGTCGGTCTCGCAGCCGCCGGCGACCGGGGCCCGAGGCAGCCTCGACGCGATTCCCGCGGTGCCCGGCCCGACCGGTATCGTGGCCTACGCCCTTCCGCGCCAGGGCTCTGCGCCTGCTCCGCCGACCGCGTCGGCACCGCGGCCAACGCCCGCGCCGACTGCAGGGCCGGTGTCCGCGCCTCCGCCCGCGACGGTCTCCGCACCCAGGCCGGTGACGTCGGTGCTGGGGCCCACTCCTGCCCCGCAGCGCATCCCTGCGCCGGGCCCCGCGACCGATCAGCCCTACGCGCCCCAGGCGATCCTTCCCGGCGGCGTCGTCGTTCCGATCTTTCCGGCGGCTTCGCCCCTGCTCAAGGCCGAGCGTCTGAAGGAGCCTGAGGTCTACAACATGACCGGCGGCGTCCCCGGCCGCATCGCCAGCATCGTCAACATCCACAACCCGTCGGTGGAAGTACACCGGGTCCCGGCGAGTCTGAACACGGGCACGGCAATCATCGTGGTCGCCGGAGGCGGTCACAACACGCTGAACGTGGGCTCGGAGGGGTCGGATTTCGTCCCGTTCTTCTACAACTACGGCATCAACACCATCATTCTGCGCAATCGGTTGCGGCGCGACGGGTACACCCCGCAGACCGACGCGGTCAACGACATGCTGCAGGCGATCAAGGTGGTTCGCGCCTATGCGGCCGACTGGGGCATCGATCCCAACCGGATTGGCGCGATCGGTTTCTCCGCCGGCGCCGAGCTGACGGCCCCGGCCGCCGTCCGGTACGCCGACTTCGATCGCACGCAGGATGTCGCGGGCAACGTGCTTGCGAAGGTCAGTTCCCGCCCGGATTTCGTCGGCCTGATCTACCCGGGCCCGACGCCCTTCCGCGACGGCCCCGCCGTCGCGATTCCCGGCGATGCGCCGCCGTCGTTTCTGGCCAGCGGGGGCGTCGGCGACGCCCGGCATGCGGAGTGGGCCGACGAATACTTCTCGGCGTTCCTTCGCGCGCGCATCCCGAACCTGGAGATGCACATCTACGGCAACGGCCGCCACCCGGGAGACCCGCTCCCCGAGGGAGGCAACATGACCGGCGGGCTGACCGATCGCGGCGGGATGCCGCTCGGCTCCTGGCAGTTCCGGATGATCGACTGGATGCGCGATCTGGGCTTTCTCGGGAAGCCCGGCATCCCGACGAAGGCGGCGCGCGGCGCCGCGACACGGGTCGCCAATCCCCCCGGCTCCGGCGCGCAGAACGGGCGCGGCGCAGCGCCGCCGCGCTAGCACCCACGATTTGGAATCGATCCAGGAGGCTCAGTGATTTCGCGACGTTACGAGTGGCCTACAAGAAAGTGTTCGACGGCAATTCCGGGTATTTGTCGCACAGCCTCTACCCGCTGTACTTCGGGCTCGGTGCGGCGGAGGCATCGAGAGTATTCAGGTCGTCTGGCCGTCGGGGAAGACGCAGACCGTGGCGCTACCCTTCGCGCTCAACTCCGTGGTCGCGGTGCGGGAGCCGTAGGGATCTCGGGAGCCTTGCGGGGTCGATAGCCAGCGGTGGCGTATGCGGAGTCGCGGGGGGCGAACTCCGCGTCGAAGCGGGGATCGGGCGGGTCCACGACGTTTGCGGACCTGTTGAAGTTCCCGCCCCGATCGATGACGTCTCCGTCGATGAGCGAGCCGCGTACGCCTGCGGCGTCCACCAGGTCGAGCGCGTAGCGCGGCCCTGGCGAGATGCCACCCGCCAGCGTGTTCTTCCAGAAAATCGTCTCGACGTAGGTGCTGCCCGAGCCCCCGTCGTCCACGCCGTTCCAGTTGCCCGTGAAGGTGCTGCGGGAGACTGTGGCCCGCGACCCCTCGAAGACCGTCATCGCGCCGGAGCCCCGCTCCGGATGGTATTCGCCACCCGCCAGCAGTCCGACGTAGTCCACGCCGAGGTTGCCGGCATTGCCGACGAAGAGGCAGTTCTCCACCGTGGCGCGGCTGCCGTGCAGCAGATCCAGGGCGGACCCCGTGATCTGGGTGCGGTTGTTCCGGAAGATGCAGTGACGCAAGACGACCGATTCCTGGATCTGGCCCAGATGCTCGACCGACACCCCGCCGCCGCAGGGGCTCGTGTAGTTGTCAGCGATTTCGACGTGCTCGATGGTCGGGTAGGACCGTGCGTAGATCTTGATGCCTCCGCCGTCGAGGAAAAAGAAGGGGGTCTTCCGCACATCGTCCGACTCGATGGGAGAGGTGTCGCCCGAGCCTGTGGTGAAGGCGTTCGCGCCGGTGATCCTGAAGCCGCGCAGCACCGTGGCGGGGGTGATGCCGTCGCCGAAGTACACGACGTGGTTGACGATCGCGGGAAAGCCCGGCGATCGGCGATCGGCGGCCTCCGGGTTGGCGGCCGAGAGCGTGACGTCGCCGACGGCCTGGAGCGTGATGCCGTCGTGCCGCGCGTTGAACCAGATCAGCGCCTGCCCCTGGACGGCCGGCCGGTACGTGCCGGCGTGCACGTAGACCGTCTTGTGATCACGGTCGCGTGCGGCGGCCTCCAGTGCGTCCTGAATCCGGTCTCCGGGATGGACGTGATAGGCGCCCGTCTTCGGGTCGACGGCCGGCTGTCGTCCGGCGGGGAGGCCGGACGGGTGCTGGCGGGCGAGGAGGCGCGCCGGCGTTGCGAGCACCGCCAGCCCCAGCCGCAGGAAGTCCCGCCGATCCGATCCGGGAGCGCGTCCGATCATTTCGGGTTGCGGAGCGTCGGGGCGACCACTTTCGTGTAGCAGTCCGGGCAGATGCCGTGGCTGAACCTGGTGTTCGTGTTGTGGGAGATGTAGTTCTCGACCGTCTGCCAGTAGTTCGCATCGTCGCGGATGCTCTTGCAGTACATGCAGATCGGCAGGATCTTCTGGAGCTCGCGCACCTCGGCGAGCGCCGCCTGGAGCTCGCCGACCAGCCGCTCCCGGTCCTGTTCCGCCTGCTTGCGCCGGGTGATGTCGCGCGCGACGGAGTAGATCACCTGGTGCTCGACGTCCGCCCGCGCGTTCCAGAGCAGCCATTTGAACGAGCCGTCCTTGCACAGGTAGCGGTTCTCGAACGCCACCGCGTGCCCGCCGCCGCGCACCTTACGATTCTGTTCCAGTGACCGCTCGCGATCGTCCGGATGCACGAACTCGAACATCGGCTTCGATCGCAGTTCCTCGTCGGTGAAGCCGAGGGTCTTCTCCCACGCCGGATTGAGCCGTATGAAGTAGCCGCTGAAATGGGCGATGCAGAGCATGTCGATGGACAGCTCGAAGAAACGGCTCTCCAAGTCTCTTTTTTCCTCTGCCATGCCTCCTCCGGTTGCCCTGAAGCATGACACGAACTGGCCTCGGCGACTATGGCTACGGGCGCTACTGGATCACGATCGCGCCGCGCAGCATGTTCATGCCGCAGACGAAGGCCACCTCTCCCGCCTTGTCCGGCGTGAAGGCGATCACCACCGGTTCGTTGAGCGGGAGGTCCCGGCGCAGCTTCAGCGAGGGGAAGTCCACCTCGGTGGCGCAGGTCTTGTCGGTAGTGCGGGTGAAGATGATGCGCGCCGGTACGCCCGCCCGCAGCGTCAACCGGTCCGGATCGAAGCCCGTCTCCTTCACCGTGACCCTCGCCTCCTGCAGCCCGGACCCAGCCACCGGCGGCGCACCTCCCCCGGCCGCCGGGCGCTGGACGGCCGCGCCGCCCGCAGGTGAGGACTGCGCGCCGACGCGTTCGCGCTCCGCGCGCACCGAGAAGCTGCCCTCCGCGACGACCCGGTCACCGTTCTGCACGCCCGACAGCACGGCCACACGGTCCCCGTCAATCGCGCCAAGCCGGACCTCGCGCTCCAGATACCGTCCGGCGGTCTTCGGGTCGAGGAGGTAGACGACCGTCCGGCCGCCCACGTTCTGCACGGCGCTCCGCGGGATGACCGGCGCCGTGCCGTTGCCCTCTCCACCAATCATCGCTTCGGCATACATGCCGAGGCGCAGCTCGTTGCGCGCGTTCGGGACCTCGATGCGGGCCCGCGCCGTCCGCGTCTCGGGGCTGACCTGCGGATCGATGTAGCTCACGCGCCCTTCCAGCCGCAGAGTCGGATACGCGGCGGTCGTCACGGCTGCGGGACTTCCCACGCGCACGCGCCCGAAGTCCTGCTCGTACAGGTTCACGACCACCCACACGGACGAGAGGTCCACGACGGTGAAGAGCTTTGTCGCCTGGTCCACGTTGAGACCCACATTCGCCAGGCGTTCCGTGATCACCCCGCCCATCGGCGCCGGCACGTTCGTCGTCGCGCGCTGACCCCTGCCTGGGCCGAGTGCGGCAATGGCCTGCGCGGACATTCCGAGCAGCTGGAGGCGTGATGCGGCGCTCTCGAGGTCCGCCCGGCGCGCCGTGTGGTCTGCGTGAATGCGCTCGAGCTCCTGACGGCTGGCCGCCCCGATCTCGACGAGCTTTTCCGTGCGCGCGAGCTCCTGTTCGTGCGCGTCAAGTTCGGCGCGGGCCGAGATGTACCGGGTCTGTACCTCGGCGAGCTCCGGGCTGAAGATCTCGGCAAGCGTCTGGCCGGCACGGACGTGCTGGCCGAGGTCAACCGGCACGCGTGTGATGCGGCCGCTGACGGTCGGTGTGACGACCACCTGCTTGTAGGCATTCGCCTCGACGACGCCGGGCGCCTTGACGCCGGCCGTGGTGTTGCCGGCGGCGACGACCACGGTCGTGATGCCGGCACGGGCCGAGGCTTCAGGACTCAACGTCACCACGGCGTCCGCGGCCGCCCCGGACGCCGCCGGCGCGGGATCGACCGCGGGCGCGGTGTGCGGTGCGCCTCCGCCCGAGGCCGAGGCGTGATCCCCGGCGGGGGACGCCGCGGGCAGCGACGGCCGCAGCCAGAGGTATGTGGCGCCGGCTCCCGCACCGACCAGCCCGATGGCAAACGCCGTCAGCACGGCCCAGTGGACGCCCGCTCGTGCTTCGGAATTCATTTCGTCTCTCCCAGCGCGCGGATGAGCGCGGTGCGTGCCTCCCACGCCTCCCGCAACGTCGCCGTGTAGGCCTGCTCGATCTCCAGGTAGCGCCGCTGCTCGATCAGCACATCGAACACCGTCGCACGCCCCAGGTCGAATGTCTGGCGCGTCACGTCGAGATTCTGCCGCGCCAGCGCGCGCATGCCGCCGGCGTACAGCCCGACGGCCCGCTGCGCCTGGTCGTATCGCGCGCGTGCGGCCGCGCTCTCCGCCCGAGCCGCCAGCGCTACCGACTCGCGTCGGGCCTCAGCGCCCGATCGCTCGGCCCTGGCCATCGCGACCTCGCCCTGATTGCGATTGAACAGCGGCAGCATGACCATCATGCCTCCGGCGACGTAGTTGAAGCGGCCGCGCACGCGCTCGAGCCCGCCCGAGGGAGTGACTCCCTGCTGTGGAAAGCCGGCGTCCATGCGCATATATGTCCCGAACAGGCTGACGTCGGCCCGCCCCTCCCGCCTGGCCTGCACGACCCGTGCGTCCGCTACCGCCACGCGCGCATCGGCTTCGCGCACGTCGGCCCGTGCCTCCGGCACGGATGGCGCCACCGGGCCGCCGTCGGATGCCCCTCTGGCGACCAGCGCCTCGATCGTGTCGCGCAGTTGCAGCGGCTCCTCTGGCGACATGCCGATCGTCTGCTTGAGGCGGACCAGCGCCGCCTGCGCCTGACCCTCCGCGAGGAACTGCGCCGCCTCGAATCGGCGAAGCTCCACGTCGAGGAGATCGCGCTCGAGTGGCGGTGTGCCACCCGCGTCCGCGCGCGCCCGGACGATCTCGAACTGCCGCCGGGCGGTGCCGGCGACCTCGGCGGCCACTTCGGAGTCGCGAATCGCCGCGGCCGCGGCGCCGTATGCCATCCGCACGTCGGAGGCCAGGAGACGCTCACGATCCTCAACCGCCAGTCCAACCGCCGTCAGCTCGCGGTCTGCCGTCTGCACCCGCCCCTGGCGGCGGAAGAGATCCAGGGGCCACGCGAGCCCGACACTGCTCAGGCTGTCGGTCCCCCGAGGCTCATCACGTCTCTCGATCGACAGCGTCGGGTTCGGCCTCAGCGCCGCCTGCTGTCGCGCGCCACGCGCGGCCTCGATCTCCGTCCGCACGGCCCGGAGCGACGGCTCGCGCTCGATCGCACGCGCGATGGCCCCGTCAACCGCCAATCCGGCTCGCGCATCGATGACCGGCTCCGTCCCCAGAGCCGGCGTCCCCTGCCCTCCGTAACCTGGCGTCGCCGCCGCAATCGCAGCCGCCACCAGGATCCCAAGTCGCACCCGGCTTCTCATTGCACACCTACTTCAAAGGACACCGACCCAGCGCCCGCCGGGCCGCTCCACTCGAGCCTGAACGGCCACGCCCCCGCCATGCCGAACTCGGCGGTCACGCCATACCGCCCCGGCTCCCTGGACGACTGCACCTCCACCTTCCCCGGCATCGCCATCCCCGGCATCGTCATCGTCGCTGAAGCCCGCACCGTGCCGACATCCACGAGCGCGCCAGACGCCGACCGGAACTCGATCGTGAAGGCGTGACGTCCGGTGCGCAGTGTTCCGGTTTGCGATCGCATGGCGATGTCCATGCCGGCCGAGCGTACGGTGTGGACGACGTTGCCTTCGGAGGTCGAGGAGCCGGCGCCGGTGCCCGCCGTGCGGGTGAGGCGCCAGGCCAGGAACGAGCCGCCGAGCACGGCGGCGAGCACGGCGGCCGCAATCAGCACGCGACGCGGCCGGGGAGTCGAGGGGGTGGGGTCGGGCAACGCCTCGTGCCGGAGCCCGAGTTGCCGCTCGCGAATCGAGAAGAAGATCACCGGCGTGACGATCAGCACGTGCAGGAGCGACGAGATCATGCCCCCCAGGACAGGGGTGGCCAGCGGCTTCATGACTTCGGCGCCGACGCTCGAGCTCCACATGATCGGCAGCAGACCCGCGACGACCGTGGAAACCGTCATGACCTTCGGTCGCAGGCGAAGGAGTGCCCCCTCCATCACCGCCTCCCGGAGCGTCACCCGCGTCAGCGTCCCGCCGACTTCGCGCCGCTTCCGCTCGACCGCTTCCTCCAGGTAAATGACCATCACGACGCCGGTCTGCACTGCCGTACCGAACAGCGCGATGAACCCGACCCAGACGGCCACGGAGAAGTTGTAGCCGAGCGCCCACAGCAGGTACACCCCGCCGGTGAGCGCGAATGGCACCGCGAGCAGCACGTGCGCCGCTTCCACCGCCGACCCATACGTGAAGTAGAGCAGCACGAAGATGATCACGAGCACGATCGGGATGACGATCTGCAGCCGGCTGCGGGCCCGCTCCTGGTTCTCCCAGCGCCCGCTCCACCCGATGTAGTACCCGGCCGGCAGCG
>JANPJN010000044.1:0-3342 GCA_031425515.1 Acidobacteriota bacterium
AAACTCGGCGACGAGGGCCTGCGTGAGGGCGACGTACTGCGCGTGGTCCCCGAGCTCGCGCAGGCTGCTCAGATGGAAGAAGCGCGCTTCGGCTTTGCGTGAGGCCCGCTCGAGATACGGGGTGACTCCGTCGCGCGCCGCGGCGTAGCGCTTCAGCTGGAACTCGCACACCGCGACGCGGAGGTCGGCCAGCTCCCGGTCGTCTCCGTCCGTCCGACCCCGGAGCGCGACGAAGGCGGCGCGGGCATCGGTGTACCGGCGGGCGCCGAAGAGAAGCTGGGCGCGGGCGAGATCGAGCTTGACGCTGGTGCGCGGACCCTGATCCTGGAGCCCGGCAAGCTGCGCGCCCGCGACGGTCGCCGCCTCGGAAAGAGGGAACTCGTAATACACGCGGACGAAGGCATCGGCCGCCTTTCGCCGATCACCGGCGGCGAGCGCGGCGCGTCCCAGGCGAGCGAGGACATCTTCCGTGATCGCGCCTTTGTGATCCGCGGCACGCTCGTAGAACCGGACCGCGGCCCCGGGGTCCGCGCCGGCCTCGGCCGCCTCACCCGCCCCCATCGCCGCCGCGAGCGCGACATGGCCGACCGGCTTCTTGTCGATGATGCGCTCGAACGTCCGGCGCGCCTCGGTGGACTGCCCCTGCCGGAGTTGCGACAGCCCGATGTAGTACGAAGCGTAATCGCCGAGAGGTGTCGCCGCCAGGCCGGGGCGCGCGAACAGGGACAGGGCGGCGGCATAGTCGCCGGCCTGAAACCGGGCGACGCCGAGCGCAAGCGGCTCGTAGGTGGCGAGCGTGCGGGCCGCTCGATCGTTTTCGGAGGGGACGAGCCAGAGGTCGCTGGGATTGGCGGGCAGCGCCGGGTGCAGCGTCGGGACGAGCTGCGGCGCCTCCTGTGCGAGCGCCCGGACCGGCGCGCATGCGATCCACAGCAGGACCGCGAGCCGGACGCCGCGACGGCAGGTGCGCGGAGACGTGATCACGCGGGGGGGCGCCCTCCGGTGGACCCGAGCAGCGCGTGATTGCCGTCGGCGAGCGTCTGCGCGAGCTCCTGATGGAACACCGCGTGGCGGTCGGAGACAGAGGCCGGCACCCGCTCGTCGTAAAGACGACGCGCGCGGTCGATCTCGGGCTCGAGGCGAAGCAGCAGGTCCCGTCGCTCGCGTCCGAGGCGGACCGCACTCTCGTTGTACAACTTGATCTCCGACACCAGCAGGCGCGCATACCGTCGCGCCGCCTGCACGTCGTCCTTGTCGTCCTTGCCGGCCGCCGCCGGGAGCGCGGAGACGCTGATGAACCGCAGTGCCTGGGCCGTGCGGACAGCGGTGAGCGAAGCGGCGCAGACCGCCGCGTGCCGTCCAAGGATCTGGACCGACTCCTTCCAGTCGGCTGGCGCGGACGGCCCGGCGCCCTGGTCGGCATACAGCACGGCGACCGGCGTGCCGGCCAGCAGGAGCGGGACGGCAACCGCGACGCCGTCGCGCGGCAGCGTGGCGAAGTACGGGGGGGTGGCGCCGCCGTCGCCGTTCGTGGCGACCGGCTCGTGCCGGCGCAGCGCATCAGCGATCACACCCGCTTCCCGGCCATCCACGCGAAGCGGCCCGGAGTCGACCGACGAGACGCCGTCCACCGGCCACTCCCTGAGCTCCGTGCCGTGGATCACGAAGAGCGCGGCGCGCGGGGCGGCGGAGGCGGCGGCACGAACGGCGGCCCCGAGCAGGTCCCCCAGGCTGGACGCCGACTCGATCGTGCGCAGGGCCGCGGACAGCGTCGAGAGATCGACCGGCGGCGGCGCCGGTTCGGTTTCGGGGGACGGGAGCACGGCGAGAGGTGGGGGTACAGCGGCGGCGCGCTCCGCCTCCGGAGTGATCGCGGTCTCTGGCGCGGGATCGCTCACGGGACGCTCCGCATGGCGCGCGAGCAGGGCTTCGAGCTCACGCGCCAGGCGGTCCACCTCCGCCTGCAGCACGGTGCCGCGGGCGCGCTCCTCCTCGACGTGCGAGGCGCGCAGCGTGCGCTCGGCCTCGAGGTCGGCGGCCTGCTGCCGGGCGGTTTGCTCGAGCTCCGCGATCCGGCGGCGCTGTTCGTCCGTGTCGGCGGCGCGGCGCTGCGCCTCGGCATCGCGGTCCTGCCGCTGGCGTTCACGCTCCGCCTCGAGGTCGGCGCGCCCCTTCTGCTGCTCCGCCTCGATCGCCGCGGCCAGCCGCTGCCGTTCGGCGTCGAACGTGGCCATGGTGCGGCGCCCGGCGTCGAGATCGGCCGCCAGCCGATCGCGTTCCGCGTTGACGTCTACCGCGCGCGTCCGTTCGGCGTCGAGCTGCTCTTCGAGACGTCGGCGCTCGGTCGCGAAGGACTGTTCCAGCTCGCGGCGCGCAATCGACGTGGACTCCGCCGCCGCCTGCTCCGCCTGCACACGCGCGCGCATGGTCTCTGCGATGAGCGCACGCTCCGACTCCGATCGCACGCTCGCGACCTCGGCCTGCAGGCGGGTGTTCCATTCCAGGCGGGCGGCCTCGAGCTGCCCCGCCCACCGCTGGTCGGCCTCCTCGCGCGCGGTCTCGCGGGCGTGCTCGACGTCCCGGCCGTGGGAGTCGGTCATCGCGCGCAACTGCACGTCCAGTTCTTCGTGGAGGCGGGTGCGGATCCCGTCGATGAGGCCCTGCAGCGACCGGTCGGACATGGCTTGCATTATCAGGATCGACGCCGCGGAAAGTCAAGGCGCGAGAATGCCGCAAATCCAAGCGCGACAGCAACTTGACGGGTGGAGCCGACCGTCCTACAATGGAGGGACTGGCAGTGATTGGCTCGCGCATCCCGCGCGCGGCCGATGGCTGATGGGGGGGCGACCTAGATTCGACGGAGATACGGTTTCGCAGGATGCGTGCCGAGGACCATCACCCTCGTCAAAAGATGGAAAAACAAGTAACTGCAAACACGCAGCTCGCTCTCGCAGCGTAAAACCCTGTGAGCGTCCACTCCGGTCAGCCTGCGGGCCGGTACTGGATGTCATTTAAGTAGGCTGGTTGCTGACGGCCGCCCTGGACGTCAGCGGCGAGATTTTCCGGGGTTGGTGCCCGGCGGTTGTTCCGCTTCTTCACGCCGGGTGCGACACGACAGAGGCGGATACGCATCGTAGATTCCTGCGGGGATATATTTTCGGTCCCGGGTGCAAATCCCGGCGCCTCCATTTTCTTACTACGCTCGGTGGGGCCCCTTGTCGTTCCCCACCTCGCTGCGCGCTCGGGGCGCCCGGGTGGCGCGGCCTGGTCCTGCCGCGAACCTGCGGGCGCTACCCTCCGGCCCTCGCTTGCGGCCGCAGGCGCTGCGGGTCCACATCTCAG
>JANPJN010000045.1:0-1792 GCA_031425515.1 Acidobacteriota bacterium
TCCCTGGCCTGAAGTGGCCAACAACTCGTCGAGGCGACCGATGCGTGCCTGCCAGCGCTGCTCGAACTGCGCCAGCAGTCGATTGGCACGGCGCACGGCGTCGGGGCTCCCGGCCACGCGCTGCGCGCGGCCATCCTTCCGCTTCGTGACCAGCCGGGCACGTTCCAGGACGGCGACGTGCTTCTGCACGGCTGCAAACGACATCTGGTATCGCGTGGCCAGCTCGCTGACGGACGCCTCGGCGTCCATCACGCGCGCCAGGATGTCCCGCCGGGTGGCATCGGCCAGCGCTTTGAAGATCTGATTCAGATCCTCTGCCGCCAGCCGGCTATCTACAACCATATGGTTGTAGATAGTAGCACGGATGCCCGTGACCTGAAAGCCCCCCTTCCTCAGCGCTGGCGGGCCAGACAGGGGCCCGTGGCGCCGGCTCAGAAGGGCGCACCCATATAATCAGAGGAGCATCTCCTCGATCCCAACCGGGGGCACGCAATATCCACCAGGATGGCCGGCCGGTTCCGAGGGGGCAAGCGTTTCAGTGCCCAGGAGTTCCCAGTGAGCGAGCAGGAAGATTTCGCGGCGATGTTCGACGCGTCCGTCAAGGCGCGCCAGTTCACGCGCGGCCAGACCATCGACGGTGTTATTGCCGGCTTCGGCCCGAAGGTGGCGTTCGTCGATGTGGGTGGCAAGAGCGAGGCCGAGATCGATATCGAGGAGCTCAAGGACGCCGACGGTGACGTCGAGGTCTCGATTGGCGATCGCATCACCGCGATGGTCGTGACCACCGGCGGCGGGATCGTGCTCTCCCGCAGAGGGGTGCGCAACGCGGCCACGCAGCGGGAGCTCGAGGATGCGTTCGAGGCCGGGCTCGCCGTGGAAGGCAAAGTGGAGAGCGTCGTCAAGGGCGGCTACGACGTCCGCATCGCGCGCGAGCGCGCCTTCTGCCCGCTGTCGCAGATCGACATCGTCCGCACCGCGGACCCGGCCGTGCATGTCGGTCACGTCTACGCGTTCCGCATCATCGAGTACAAGAACGGCGGCAAGGACGTCGTCGTCTCCCGCCGCAAGCACCTCGAGGAAGCGCAGCGCGCGAGCGCCGCAGATCTGCGCAAGTCGATTGTGCCCGGTGCGGTGCTCACTGGACGAGTCGCGTCGGTGCTCGACTTCGGAGCGTTTGTCGATCTGGGCGGCGGGATCCAGGGCCTCCTTCATGTCTCGGAGATGAGCTGGTCGCGCGCCACGACGCCAGGCTCGGTGGTCGCAACCGGTGACGAGATCACCGTGAAGGTGTTGCGGGTGGACGAAGCCACGCAGAAGATTGCACTGGGGCTGAAGCAGCTCCTCGACGATCCGTGGGGCACGGCGGCCACGACGTTCGAAGTCGGACAGGTGCACACCGGCCGCGTCACGCGTGTCGCGGACTTCGGCGCCTTCGTCGAGCTCCAACCAGGCATCGAAGGGCTGGCGCACGCCTCCACTTTCGCCCCGACGGGTCGCGCCGGAGACTGGAAGAAGTCGGTGACGGCGGGCCTGACCGCGCCGTTCGAGATCCTGAGTCTCGATACGGCGCAGAAGCGCATCGGCCTCGCGCTGGTGGACGCCGCGTCGTCTCGAGCCGCAGGCAGCATGTCGCCGCAGGACGCCCTCGCTCCCGGGACGATCGTGACCGGCAAGGTGGAGCGCCACGAGAAGTTCGGTGTGTTCGTGTTCCTGTCGCCCGGGCGCACCGGCCTGATCCCGTTCGCCGAGACCGGCGTGGATCGCGACAGCGACATGCTCAAGGCGTTTCCGA
>JANPJN010000046.1:0-3424 GCA_031425515.1 Acidobacteriota bacterium
CGGGCGGTCACGGGGACTCCTTGCAATAGGTTGGGCAGACACACCCATCTGAGACTTCCAGATGGGCCTGCAAGAGTAGCGGAATGACTGAGGCGGGGTCTGTTCAATACTGAGCACCCCGGCGGGCCGCCCGACGTCGAGCAGCCATCGATTGTCGGTTGCAGAGCAACCCAGAACGGGGAGAATACCGTCCGTCAGGCTCGCTGTTGATGCGGACCGGCCGTGCCACGCGGCCCCTGGAAGGACACCTCTACAGATCAAATGCGCAGCTTCACACGCACGTTGACGGTCCGGGCGGCCCTGTCACTCTGGCTCGCGATCACCGCCGTGGCGCTCTGGCAGGGTCTGAGCGCAAATCAGGCGAGCCGGCTGGCGCTGGAGCTCTCGGACTACGCGCAGATGCCGGTGACCGGCGACGTCAACGGCGAGAACACCCGGGGACAACTCGCGCGCGTGAACTTCCTGCGCGACGAGCCCGGCGGACGACGATTCTTCGTGAACGATCTCAACGGGCCGCTCTACATCCTCGACAAGCAGACGAAGGCGTTCACCACGTACCTCGACTTCAACGGCGCCGCCGGGCGTCCCGGTCTCTTCCCCCGATTCACGTTCGAGCGCAACTTCGCCATCGGCCTGACGAACGTCGAGTTCGATCCCGACTACGCGCGTAACGGCATCTTCTACACGATCCACATGGAGGATCCGTCCGTGGCCGCGGACGCGGCGCCGCGAACAGGGTCCGTGGCCGGCCTCGACCTGGCGGGCTACACGACCACACCCGCAACACCAACGCCGACGGTGGGAGGCCGGATCGACCGCGAAGGCGTGCTGATCGAGTGGACGGACCGGAACACCGCGAACGCGACCTTCGAAGGCACGGCGCGCGAACTGCTGCGCCTGCAGCATCCGCTGCCGGTCCATCCCCTCGGCGAGATCTCGTTCAATCCCGTGGCAAAGCCCGGCGACGCCGACTGGCGGGTCATGTACCTGGGCGTAGGCGACGCCGGCACGGGCGAGCAGCGGGACATCCGGCGACTCAACCCCCAGCGGCTCGACACCCTCGTCGGCAAAATCCTCCGCATCGTCCCCGACCTGCGCCAGCATGTGGCGACGAGCACGCTCAGCGAGAACGGGCGGTACCGGATCCCCGACGACAATCCGTTCTCGGCACTGGAGGGGGCGCGAAAGGAGATCTGGGCCTACGGCCTCCGCAATCCGCACCGGATGATCTGGGACGTGGACCCGGCGCGGCCGACGGCCCCGACGCTGTTCGCCTTCAGCATCGGACTGACCGCCTGGGAAACCGTCGTCATCGTCCGGAAGGGCGCGAACTACGGCTACCCGCTGCGCGAAGGTACGCAGGTGATGTCCGCGCAGGGGATGAGCGCGATCCTAGAGGACGACACGATACCGGTGCAGATCTCGGACACCGTTGTCCGCGGCACGGTCAGGCCGACTTACCCCGTGCTTCAGTACCCGCACGCGGCCGCCAATGGCGGCGACGCCATCGCCGGCGGGTTCGTCTATCGAGGCAGCAGGGTTCCGGCGCTCGCGGGCAAGCTCGTGTTCGGCGATATCACCACCGGCCGGATGTGGTACGCCGAGCGCGCCGACGTGCTCGCGGCTGACGATGGGAAGGCGGGGACCGTGGCGCAGATGCACGAGATGGACGCCGGACTTCGCGCGCTGGTCGGCGGTGCCTACCGGGTCCGCGGCGGCAGAGGAGAGGTGTTGCCCGGCACGGCCGCCGTCTCCGGTCGTGGCCGCGTGGATTTCCGGTTCGCGGTCGATCGCGCCGGCGAGCTCTACATTCTGACGAAGAGCGACGGGATGATCAGGAGCGTCGCCGGGGCGAAGACCGTCGCCGGGGTCGCTGCGCCGCCGTCGGATTCAGCTCAGCGCCCAGACCAGGGCACCCGGGTTCAGCAGGACGGGACGCGGACGGGTCCAGTGGGGCCGACGGCCGAATCCATCGCCGCGGGGAAGATGGCGTACGAGGTCAACTGCGCAGCGTGCCACGGGGCGGATGCGCAGGGGGCGGTGAAGGCCGGTATTGTCATCTCCATCATCGCGGAGCAGGGCGGCAGGCAGGCGCCGGACCTGACCGATGCCGCGTGGGACCACGGCTCGACCGACGTGGAGATCTACACGGTCATCAAGCGGGGCGTGCCGCCGACGATGATGGCCGGGTGGGAGGGCCGGATTCCGGAGCGCGACATCTGGAACATCGTCAATTACCTCCGCACGATCGGGCCGAAGTAGGCGATATCGGCAGCGATCGGAGCCCGAAACGCGGACTGCCCGACCGTCGTATCCGTCCCCAATCCACTGCCGCGGCGTCCGGCGGCGGGCCGTGCCCGGAGGTTGGGGTGTTCGTGGCGCTGCAGTGTCAGGATCAGATGGACCCGACGTGAATCCGCATCGACACGCCCTCGATGCCGTGTACCAGGAGGACCGACTATGGAACGCAAGACCGCGCATGATTTCGATCAGGAACTGCTGACGCTGTTCGACGCCTACGTGCACGGCGCCCTCGACCGGCGCGGGTTTCTGGACAAGGCCGCCAAGTATGCCGTGGGTGGCGTGACGGCCGTGATGCTGCTCGATCAGCTCAGCCCGAAGTTCCTGGAGGCACAGGTCGTCAAGCCGGAGGATCCGCGCATCAAGGTGGAATCCCTCGAGTACGAGTCGCCAAAGGGGTACGGGAAGATGCGCGGCTACCTGGCCCAGCCCGCCAAGGCGGCGGGCAAGCTGCCGGCCGTCCTCGTCATCCACGAGAACCGCGGGCTGAACCCGCACATCGAGGACATTGCGCGCCGCCTGGCGCTCGACAACTTCGTGGCGTTCGCGCCTGATGCGCTGTTCCCGCTCGGCGGGTATCCGGGGAACGAAGAGAAGGCCCGCGAGGTGTTTCCCAAGCTCGATCAGGCGAAGACGCGGGAGGATTTCGTCGCGGCGCTCGACTGGCTGAAGGCCCGCCCCGAGACCAACGGCAAGGTGGGCGCCGTGGGCTTCTGCTACGGCGGCGGCATGGTGAACTTCCTCGCGACGCGTGTGCCGGAGCTGGCCGCCGGCGTGGCCTTCTACGGCAGCTCGCCGAACGTCGAGGACGTCCCGAAGATCAAGGCCGCGATGGTGATCCAGTCGGCGGAGGTGGACGAGCGCATCAATGCGAGCTGGCCTGCGTACGAAGCGGCGCTCAAGGCCGCAAACGTACGCTACGAGCGCCACCTGTATGCGGGCGCGCAGCACGGCTTCAACAACGACACGACCCCCCGCTTCGACGCCGCGTCGGCGAAGCTCGCGTGGGAGCGGACGCTCGCCCACTTCAACAAGCACCTCCGCTGAGACGGGGGGACGCCATGACGATGGTGAGAGCGGGTGTCGCGGCCGCGGCGCTGCTGTGTGTGTCCGTCCAGGTGGG
>JANPJN010000047.1:0-2850 GCA_031425515.1 Acidobacteriota bacterium
CTCCAGGGCCTCCGCCAGCTTGGCGGCCGAGGATCCGAGCGTCCCCTTGAAGGGGACCATCGCCGGAACCTCCTTGACGAGTCTGTCTTTCGCCACGCGCCACGCGGCGTCGTCGGGATAGATTTTGGCGAGATCCCAGCGGTATTTCTCGGGGATGCTGGCGCGGTCCGCCTGCTGGGCGGAGACGCCGGTGGCCACGCCGGCGACGAGAGCCACGGTGACGGCCCGGTGTATGAAGAGCGTCATGTCAGAGATTATATCGTTCCACTCGAGCCGGCCGGCGGGGGTCCTTTCCGGGGCCAGAACCGGCTTGATTTGCCCCCCCGGACGTGCGCGATGATGGACGCATGACGACCCCGATCACTCCTCGCGCCGACATCGGCCATGTCCACCTGAAGGTCGCGCACCTCGAGCGCGCGCTGGCCTTCTATCAGGGCGTTCTCGGGTTCGAGCTCACGCAGCGCATGGGCGATTCCGCGGCCTTCCTGAGTGCCGGCGGATACCACCATCACATCGGCCTCAATACGTGGGAAAGTCTCGGAGGTCGCGCGCCAGACGCAGGCACCACCGGGCTCTATCATTTCGCGATCCGCTATCCGGACAGGGCCTCGCTCGGTGACGCCCTCCGCCGACTCCGCGACGGGTCGGTGCCACTCGATGGCGCCAGCGATCACGGCGTGAGCGAAGCGCTGTATCTGCGCGATCCCGACGGCAACGGCGTGGAGCTGTACTGGGACCGTCCACAGGGGGAATGGCCACGTGAACAGGACGGCTCGCTGCGGATGATCACCGCACGCCTCGACCTGACGGCGCTGCTCGCGGCCGGCGATACCCAGCCCCCTGTTCCCGCGCCGGTGTCGCCGTATGTCCTGATGACGGAGCAGAACCGCGCGAAACTGCGCGAGCTGCGGGGCCGGCTGCTCCACCTCCACAAAGTACTGCTCGACGACACGCGCACGACGTATGAAATGGACCGCGGACGGATCCCGTCCAACGCCGCGCTCCTTCAGCTCGTCATCGCCGATCCCTGGTTTGCATGGCTCCATGCGCTGTCTGAACTGATCGTGCGGGTGGACCAGACGGCCGAGCCTGATTCACCCGCCACCGACGCCGACGCCACGGCCCTCGTAGACCAGGTCGAACAACTCCTGACCGCCTCCGAAACCGGGCAAGGATTTCAGCGCCGGTACTTCGACGCGCTCCAGCGTCAGCCCGCCGTCGTCCTGGCGCACGCCGACGTTCGTCGCACGGTCCGCGAGATGCGCTGACTCCTCGGGACACGCTGACCGCTCAAACCGGCCCCGCTTCTTGCAAGGCGGGACCCGGAGGAACACGCAATGAAGTGGACGCCAGGTGATCGCGGGAATATCGAGGACCTTCGCGGCAGGTCCGGGGGCATGCGCGCCATGCCGATGGGTATTGGCGGCGTGCTCGTCCTTCTGCTGCTCAGCTGGGCGACCGGCGTGGACTTCATGTCTCTCGTCGGCGGAGGCGGCGGCGGTGGGACGGCGCCCTCAGCGTCAGTCGGCACCACGGGTCCAGTCACCGCATCCCCGGAAGAGGAGAAGACGGTTGATTTTCTCGACGCTGTGATGGGGGATGCCCAGGACACCTGGCAGCAGCTGCTCGGATCCCGCTATCAGCGGACGACGCTGCGGCTGTTCAGGGATGGGGTAGACACGACCGGGTGCGGCTACGCGCAGTCGGCGAGCGGTCCCTTCTACTGCCCCGGAGACCGAAAGGTCTATCTCGATCTCGGCTTCTTCGCCGAGCTCACGAAGCGGTTCGGCGCGGCGGGCGACTTCGCCCAGGCCTACGTCGTTGCGCATGAAGTCGGCCACCACGTCCAGACTGTCACCGGGATCGAGTCGCAGGTCCGGCAGCAGCAGTCCCAGAACCCAGGCGCTCGCAACGCGCTCTCGGTCAAGATGGAACTGCAGGCGGATTGCTTTGCCGGGGTCTGGGCGCACGCGACGGCGCAGCCCGGCCGCGGGCAGCGGCGGGTGGAGCTCGAAAGCGGCGATCTCGAAGAGGGTCTGCGCGCGGCGGCCGCGATCGGCGACGACCGGATCCAGCGGATGTCAACCGGCCGGGTCTTCCCGGAAAAGTTCACGCACGGCTCCTCCGAGCAGCGGGTCGCGGCCCTGCGGCGCGGGTTCGAAAGCGGAGACCCGCAGGCGTGCAATAGCGTTCAATAACCGGAGGCAGTTACATGGCCATTCATCGCAGCGTCGCAACGGCCCTCTTCCTGACGGCGCTGGCGACCAGCGCGTCGGCTCAGGGCAACGGCCGTATAGACAACGACAATCAGGGACGGCAGCGCGGGCGTGACGGCACCGGGCGGTTCCACCCGATGGATGCCGACCGCGACGACGTGATTACGAAAGCCGAGTGGCAGGGCAACGACGAGTCCTTCCGGCGGCAGGATACGAATGCCGACGGGGTGCTGTCGGGCGCGGAAGTGTCGCGCCTGCCGCGTTCGGGGAATACCGTTCGCCGTCGCGACGACCTCGTCGCCCAGTTCACCCGGGCCGATGCCGACAACAACAATCGCCTTGGCAGGGACGAGTGGAGCACCCCGCTCGGATCGTTCGATCAGTCGGATGCCAACAACGACGGCACCGTGACGCGCGCGGAGTTCCTCGCCGCGACGCGGGTCCGGCAGGGCAACGATACGGACTTCATCGACACTGACGCCTCGCGGGATCGCGCGCTCGACACCCCTGCCTACAAAGCCGGCGTCCAGAACGGCCTTATCGACGGCCGCCAGGCGGGCAAGGAAGACCGGCAGGTGAACGGCGCAAAGTGGGACCTCGAGGGCCAGCGCGAGCTCGAGCAGGCCGACGCGGG
>JANPJN010000048.1:0-1575 GCA_031425515.1 Acidobacteriota bacterium
TACTTCGCGCGCGACAATCTCAGCGACCTCTTCCTCGGCAGCATGCCGGTCCTCATCGTCGCGCTCGGCGCCACGCTGGTGATCCTCACGGGCAGCATCGACATCTCGGCGGGGGCCGTCTTCGCCATCTGCGGCGTGGCCGCGGGGCTCGCCGCAAAAGCCGGCGCGCCGGTGGTCGTGGCGGCGATGGTGGCGTGCGCGGCGGGCGCCGCTCTCGGCACGGTCAACGGTGTCCTCGTCGCGTATGTTCGGATCCCCTCCGTCGTGGTGACGCTGGCGACGATGGTGGCGTTGAGGGATGGATTGCGGTGGGCGACCCAGGGCGCGTGGATTCAGGATCTGCCTGACGGGTTTCAGTGGTTCGGCCTGTCGCAGGCCGCGTACCCCCTGGTCGCCCTGGCGATCGTCGCCATGCTGCAGGTCGGTCTTGGGTGGGGGATGCGCAACCTGGCGGCCGGCCGGGCCGTGTATGCGACCGGGTCGAACGAACAGGCGGCGCGGCTCGCGGGATTGAACACTGCTGGCATCAAGTGCGCCGTGTTTGCCGCCGCCGGTGCGCTGACCGGGCTTGCCGCCGTGCTGAACGCCGTGCGCTTCAACCAGATTCCGAGCAACGCCGGTATCGGCCTCGAGATGAAGGTCATTGCCGCGGCCGTGGTCGGCGGGGTGTCCGTGCGCGGCGGCCAGGGCCACCTGGTCGGGACGCTGCTCGGCGTCGTGCTCCTTGGCGCGATTGGCCCGGCGCTGACGTTCCTCGGCGTCAACGCGTACTGGGAACGCGCGCTCCAGGGAGGCATCATCCTGGCTGCCGTGGCGATCGACGCGCTTCGCGAGCGCCGCGCGGTGCATGCGCGCATCCCCGCGGCGGCGCCGGCATGAGCCAGGACTGGCGCGCACGCTGGTTTCCGAACGGCGAATGGATCGTGCTGCTCGCGCTCGCAGCCGAGATCGCGCTGTTCACCGGCGTCGCGCAGAACTTCTTCACCGTCGGCAATTTCTTCGAGGTCATCAGGCTGAGCGTCGAGCTCGGGCTGCTGGCTGCCGCGCTGACGCCGATCATCATCACCGGAGGGATCGACCTGTCGGTCGGCTCCATGATGGGGCTCGCCGCCATCGTCTTCGGCGCGGCGCATCGCGACTGGCAGCTCCCGATTCCCGCCGCCGCGGCGCTCGCGCTGCTGACCGGCTGCACCGGCGGGGCGCTCAATGCCGTGCTGATCGCCAGGCTCGGCATTCCCCCCATCATCGTCACGCTTGGCACCTTCTCGCTGTTCCGCGGCATCGCCGAAGGGCTCACGCAGGGCGCGGTCAACTACACGGGCTTCCCGGCGCCGTTCCTGACGCTCGGGCAGGGATACCTGTGGGGATTGATCCCCGCACAGCTCCCGCTTTTTCTGCTGGTGCTTGGCGTGTACGCCGTACTGCTGCACCGGTCCGTTATCGGGCGCGCATGGTACGCGATCGGTTTCGGCGCAGCGGGCGCACGATACGCGGGAATCCCTGTGGCACGGCGGCTGGCCCTCGCGTACGTGATGTCCGGAGCGGTCGCCAGTCTCGCCGCGATTGTCTATGTCG
>JANPJN010000049.1:0-8361 GCA_031425515.1 Acidobacteriota bacterium
AATATCGTTGATCCTCCGATCGACCGCGTGCTCGTGTCGAACGCCGTACAGTTCTTCAAGGCGGCGGTTCCAGCGGACGACGCGATCTTCACGATTGAGTACCACCAGGCCGTCATTCAACGATTCGAGGATGTTCTCGCTGAACTGCCGCATCCGTTCGAGTTCGTCCGCCTTGACGCGCAGTTGCCGGTAGAGGCGCCCGTTCTCCAGCGCGGTCGCGGCCTGCGCGGCGACGGCGGCGAGCAGCGCCATGTCCTCGCTGCTGAGCGGCTCGGCGCTCGCCTTCCGGCCGAGCGCCATCACCGCGATGGTGCCGTCCTTCGAGACGCACGGCACCAGATAGTGAATCCCCGCCTCGCGCCAGAACTCCACTTCACGCCCGTCGATCCGGACGTGCGCGAGCGGGTCGTCGAGCGTGAGGGTGTGGCCCGCCGTGAGCTGGGCGCCGACTTCCGATGCGCGCGGCAGCACCGGCGGCGCGCTGGCAAATCCGACGTGCGCGATGGGCGAGAACTCCCCTTCCCGCCCCGGCGACGCCGGTGCGAGCAGCAGCGCCATGCGATCGACGTCGAGCGTCTCCATGACCCTGTGGACCAGCCGCTCGCTCAGGCGCAGCAGGTCGAGGTCGCTGTTCAAGTCCCGCGCGAACCCGACAAGGGCGCGGCGGTAGTCGTAACGATCGCGGTAATAGACCCGGTCGAGCGCGGACTGGATCGCGTTCTTGACGGGGCGCGACAGGAGCACGACGACCAGCGTGGCGAGCAGCGCGATGACCGAGTTGTGCGTCTCGTTGCCGCCAAAGAAGACCTCGCGCGCGAGCTTCAGCAGCACCGCGTACATCGCGGCGATGGCCGCGACGGCGGCCGCGTAGACGAGCGCGCGCTTGATGATGACCTCGACGTCCATCAGGCGATAGCGCACGAGCGCCGAGGCGAACGCGAGCGGCACCAGGCCCAGGAGGACGGCCGTGACGTCGGCGCCCCGCGGCGGCGTGAACCCGAACACGTACGGCAGCGCGTATCCCAGCGCAAACGGGATGGCGCCGAGAGCCGTGCCCCACACAATCCACCGCAACTGACGCCGGGCCGTGACGGATCGGACCCGTCCGAGCGCGCGCAGCATGATCGCAAGACCGGCGATGAGCCCCGCCGCGAGGCAGACGAGCTCTCCCCGCTCAATCAGGACCATCACGCCCGAGAGCGCCGCACCCTGGTCGCGGGCGCGCAGCAGCGTCGCCACGCGTGCGCCGCCGAGCAGCAGACCGGGCAGGTAAAGCGCCGGCAGCGCGGATCGCCCGGCGTCACTCTGTGCCCAACTGTCGGGGCGCTCCGGGAACACCAGCGTGAAGTGGACGAAGAGCGGGGGCAGCAGCAGGATGGCCGCCACGTCGGCCCAGTAGATCACCCAGTCGAGGGTGTCGAAACGGCCGCTGAACGAGAAGGCGAGCATCCCGAAGAACGCGACCGTGAGCCAGAGAAAATGCAGCGTCGCGGGGTTGTCGGGCCGTCGCACCCGCACGGCGGCGCCCACGAGGAGCGAGAAGATTCCGACCGAGGCGAGCAGGTAATACAGCCCTCGCGCGCCGGACGGCACGGGGGCCAGACGAAGCGTCAGGATCTCGGACGTCTCGAGGCGGACGATGGTGTAGCCGACGGCCTGATTTTTCACGCCGGCATGGAGGATAGCCACGACGTCTTCCGGACGGTTGACCGAGGAGCCGTTGACCGCCTCCAGCAGGTCCCCTTGGCGAACGCCGGCGGCCGCTCCGGGCGAGCCGGGAGCCACTTCCCGGGCGACAACCCCGTCCGGACTCGCGGCCCAGAGGATGCCGTCTTCGACCTCATGCCAGCTCGCCCGCGAACGGATGTTCGCCACGGCCAGCACGAGCAGCGCCACGACCAGCGCCAGCTGAGCCGCCAGACGAATCATGCCGCGGCCGCGCCATCCCGAGATCAACACCTTGTTGGTTCCTGCTTCAAAGAGAGCCGCGCGAGGCATACGCAAAGGCCGTTCCTCGCGTCCGGGGCGAGCAGCCTCAGTAAGTCGTTGAAAAACAAGAGCTTTACTCGTTGGAATGGCGTCATTGACAGCCCCGTTCCAACGATGTGGAGGTTCGGTTCAAAAACCCGGATCCGAGCGTGGAATGGAACGGAGGCCGATCCGGCCGGTGTCAGAACCTCACCAGAAAACCCCCGACCACCCGCTTGGGCGGGCTGACCACCAGGAGCTCGTCGTACACCGAGGCAGGGCTGGCGGGATCCCTGAACAGATTTCGCACGCCGACGAGCACTTCCCAGCGGGTGCCGCCGATGACGAACGGCAGAGCCTGGTTCAACTGCACGTCGAACCGCCCGTCCGCGCCGGCTTCCGCCAGGTTGGCGCCCGGACGGGCAAAGGCCGTGTTGACCTTGTAGAGCACGAACACACGGGTCGCCGTCTCCGGGATGTCGGTCGAGAACGACGCCGTCACGTCGTGCATATCTTCGAGCTCCGGGCGCGCCAGGCTCGCCACCCACGGGCGCGTCGTCTCGGCGTCCCCGCGCGAGCTCCAGCGGCCGTGCGCGACGGAGTACTCGACCGACCCGCGCAGCCGCTTCGTGCCGGCCGTCCCGAGCTTGACCCCCCACCCCTGCGCGTCCACATTCCCGGCGCTCGCGACGTAGTAGTGGCCGACCGACTGCGGTCCGGCCGGCATCCGCATGCCGAAGACGGTGAGGGTCTGATCCGTGATGCCCTGGAAGAAGCGACGGACGCCGATCATGTAGGACGTACCGAACTCGTGCTCGAAGAGCACATCGAGCGCGCGCGCGCGTTCCACCCGGAGGTCACGGCCCGCCAGCGGAGAAAACGTCCGCTCGGGCGGAAGCCACGGTCCCGCCAGTCCTGGCGACAGGAATTCGTCGGCGCCCGGCGCAACCATCCGCTGGACGAGCAGGGCCGACACCCGCGTGCCGGGCACGGGCTCGAGCGTGAACCCCGCACGGGGACTGAACAGGCCGGGGCGCGCGAGATAGTCGTACCGGGCGTAGCGACCGCCGTACTCGAACGACACCGCCGGCGTGACCTTCCAGCGATCGATGACCGACACCTCACCGACGTTGCGGCTGCCGTCGGTGACCGCCGCGAGCGCGAGCGGATTGCCGCCCTGATACTCCTGCGTACTGTAGGAGAGCCCGACGTCGTAGGAGTGCATCGAATCCCGGCGGGACAGGAACGACCCGGCCACCACCCACGACGACAGGTCGCCCTGGCTCATCGCGGCCCTCGCCGTCCACGACCCCGCCGGCGTCGGCGCACCGATCGACAGGTAGGCGATGCCACGCGGAAGCCCCGGTCCGGCTGACAGCTCGCGCGTTCCGAAGGCGCTGCTCGTGAGGAGGTTGACCTCGCCGGAGAACGGCAAATCCGCAAACAGCGCACTGGCAAACGACGGCGTCGGCTTCACTGACGCGGCCGGATCGCCGGGCTCCTCCGGCGCCACCACGACGGCATTGGCGGAGTCCTTCAGGACGCTGCGCGTCAGGTGACGCAGCCGCCAGGCGGTGTCGGTATGCGAGTGGTCGGCCCCCTCGGCGGCCGGCTCCGCCGGCTCGGCCTCGACGCCCGGCAGCGCAAAACCGGCCGCGATAATCGGGCGGGCCGCCAGCGGCTGGCCCAGGCCTGTCGTCGCGACGGGAATCTCAAGGCGCGCCATTCGAAGAGTGAAGGCCGGGGCGAGGGGGGCGCCCAGACGGATCCGCTCGCGCGGAGAGGCGGCAAAACCGGCGAGATGCGCGCGCACGCTGTAGTCGCCCGGGGGCAGCTCCCGCAGGGCGAAGCGTCCGGTTGCATCGGTCAGCGTCATCGCGGCGGCCGCGCCCAGCACGGACACGGTCGCGCCGGCGAGGGGCCGGTTCTGTTCGTCCACGACGATGCCGTTGACGGCGGAGGGGGTGACCACGCCGGCCGGCTGCACCCCATCAGGGTGGGCCCGGGTGGACCGTGCCGAAGAGGCGCTGGTGGGCTGCTGGGCGCGCATCACCGGAGCGGCAGCCGCCGCACACAGCCCCGCTGCCGCCGCCGCCGAAAGCACGCGCGTCCTCGCTCTCATGGCGTTCTCCCGTCCACTACGAGCCTGCGACCCTGAAGGTGACGTCCCGCGACAGCGTCTGCCGGGACAACAGGTCGGTCACCGTGATCCCGAGCCGGTATTCCCCTTCCTGAAACGACGACAACAGGATCCCCTGGCCCGCCAGCATCGGCTGCCCGGCCCCGGGATCGAACTGCGCCCCCATTCCAGCCGGCCTGAACCGCTGCGGCGTCGTCCGCGTCACATACTGCTCACCCGCGCGCGCCGGTGGATGCTCAGAAACCGTGGCCGCCGCCGCCGGTTCCTGCGCCCCTGACCGGAAGAGGTGATAGTCCACCTGCACGTCGAAATCCCGATTGGCCGACACGGTCGGGTTGTAGATCAGGAATACGACGATGAGCTCGCGGTCGCGACGGAACGAGGCGTCCGGCGCCAGGTGGATCTCGTTCTCGCCGATCCGGTACGGGCGCTCCAGCAGGTCCTCGGGTGCCCCCGGGGGGCCTACTGCCTCGATCCGATCGGCGAGCATCACGGTGCTCGTCGCCAGCGCGCCCGACCAGAAGTCCGGCACGCTCAGGGGCTGCCTCAGCACCGAAGCTCTAGGACGCCCGCCCGCCCCTTCAGGGTTCGCCATCCGCTCGCGAAGCGCCACGTAAATGTCGTAGTCGCCCGGCGGAACGGCAAAGCCACGCGTGATCCGCACCGGACCGGCCGCCCCCAGCTCCACGGGGAAAATCAGATCGAACGGATATCGTTCCGTGACGCTGCGGCCGCCGCCCGGGGCCGGCACGCCGCGCCGGACGGCCCGCACATACATCCAGGCGCCCGACCCCGTAAACGGTGCGCGATCGACCGACACCGTGAACGGCACGAACGTGCCCGTCTGCGCCTTGAAAAAGTCGTTCCGCCAGGCGATGGGGAAGTCCGACGCGGATCGCCCGTTCATGGCCGCGTCCACCAGCCCGACGAGCGCCGCGGCTTCCCGCCGCCCGACCTCGTCATCGACCACGGGGGTGACGTCCTGGTGGCCGGCTTCGCCGCGGGCCTGAGCTCCCGCGGCCTGTACCGTGATGCAGACCATCAGCATCGCCGTCGCGGCGGAGGGCCACCGCGGCGTACGCGGCCTGGGTGCCGCCGACGGCTCTGGTGATCCACACATGAAGCGGGCTGCGTAAGTCCGCTCGATCATAGGCGACCTCCCGGGTCAAGTCAAAGACGGAGGAGGGGTGCAGTGGTATCATCTCCGGCTTATGGCTCGCGTGCCCAAACTCCTGGACGTGAGCGTGCCGCTCGCCGCTGGAATGCCCGCCTACCCCGGCAACCCCGACTTCGAGTTGCAGCCGGTCAAGCGCATCGCGGATGGAGGCAGCTCCAACGTCTCGCGCCTCGTCATGGGCACCCACACCGGGACCCATGTGGACGCGCCACGCCACTTCTTCGAAGACGGCGCCACCATCGATGCGCTGTCGCTCGATCTCCTGATCGGCCGCGCACGTGTGGTCGAGATCACGAAGCGGGGCGGCATCGGCGAAGAGGAGCTGGCCGCCGCGGGGCTGCGCGAAGACATCCGCGTCCTGCTCAAGACCTCGAACTCCGCGCTCTGGAACGGCGAAGGCTTCCACCCCGACTACACCTACGTGACCGAAGCGGGAGCCCGCTACCTGGTCGCGCAGGGCGTCAAGGTGATTGGCGTGGACTATCTGTCGGTCGAACAATTCAAGAAGGCGGGGGCCCCGGCCCACCGGGCGCTCCTGTCGCAAGGGGTCATCATCATCGAGGGCCTCAACCTCTCGGAGGCCGAGCCCGGCATGTACGAGATGTACTGCCTGCCCCTCCCGGTCGCCGGCGGCGACGGCGCTCCCGCCCGCGTCATTCTCAAGCGCTAGAGGGTTCCCGACGTGCTCGACGATGTGCTCGTCATCGTGCTGGCGGGAGGCGCCGGCGAACGGCTCTCCCCGCTCACCAAGGAACGCGCGAAGCCGGCCGTCTACTTCGGCGGCCCCTACCGCATCATCGACTTCACGCTCAGTAACTGCATCAACTCGGGGCTGCGGCGCATCTTCATCGCGCTGCAGTACAAGTCGCTCTCGCTCAGCCGCCATCTCCGCATGGGCTGGAGCGTGGTCGCCGACGAGCTCGGCGAGTTCGTCGAGATCCTCAGCCCCCAGAAGCGCGTGGGCGAGCACTGGTATCTCGGCACGGCCGACGCGGTCTTCCAGAACCTCTACTCGATTCAGCGGGAAAAGCCGCGGCAACTGATCGTCCTTTCGGGCGATCACGTTTACAAGATGGACTACTCGAAGATGCTGCACTTCCACCGCGAGCGCGGCGCCGCCGCCACGGTGGCGGCGATCGAGGTGCCGTCGGAAGAGGCCGACCGGTTCGGCGTCCTCGAGGTGGACGACCGGGAGCAGCTCACCGGTTTTCTCGAGAAGCCCAAGAACCTCGAGCCGGGCAAGCAGGTCCTGGCCTCGCTCGGGATCTACATCTTCGACATCGACGTGCTCGTGCCGGCGCTCGAGGCGGACGCACGCGAGGACTCGTCGCACGATTTCGGCAAGGACATCATCCCCGCGCTCATCTCGCGCGTGCCGGTCTTCGCCTACCGCTTCTACGACGAGAACAAGAAGTCCGCGAAGTACTGGCGCGACATCGGCACCATCGACGCCTACTACGAAGCGAACATGGATCTGTGCCACGTCAACCCCGATTTCAACCTCTACGATCCCGAATGGCCGCTCCGCACGTATCAAGTCCAGGCGCCCCCGGCCAAGTTCGTCTTTGCGGATGAAGGGCGCCGCTGCGGCCAGGCGCTCGACTCGGTGATCTCGGCCGGCTGCATCATCTCGGGGAGCCGCATCTCCGGCAGCGTGCTCTGCCCGAACGTCCGCGTCCACAGCTTCTGCGACATCGACCAGAGCATCCTGATGCCCGGCGTCCGCGTCGGCCGCCACGCGAAGATCCGGCGCGCGATCATCGATCGCGACGTCTTCGTCCCGCGCGGCGCACGCATCGGCTACAACGAAGAGGAAGATCGCCGCCGCCACACCGTCAGCGACAGCGGCATCGTCGTCGTCACCACGGCCGACGAGCCCTTCGTGGGGCCGATCGACGAGGAAGCGCTGCGCAACGAGGCGGACTTCGACAGGAGAGGTGGGGAGGGGTAGACGGGGTTCTGCGGGGTTCTACGAGGTTCTGGGTTCTACCGGGTTCGGCGTCATATATAGCGTGAGGTGAGCGTGAAGATTCAGGCAGTCAAGGGGCGCGAGATTATCGATTCGCGCGGGAATCCTACGGTGGAAGTGGATGTCACGCTCGAGGGCGGGGCGTTCGGGCGGGGTGCGGTGCCGTCGGGCGCCTCGACGGGACAGCGCGAAGCGCTGGAGCTGAGGGACGGCGACAAGAAGCGGTATCTCGGCAAGGGGGTCACGGCGGCGGTGTCGCACGTGAACGGCGAGATCGCCAAGGCGCTGGCCGGGCGCGATGCCGATCAGCGGGCGATCGACACTTTTCTGATCGAGCTCGACGGAGCGCCCAACAAGGGCCGCCTGGGCGCCAACGCGCTGCTGGGCGTCTCGATGGCGCTCGCGCGCGCCAATGCCGCCGCGGCAGAGCTGCCGCTCTACAAGCACCTGGCGTCGCTGTATGGCGGTTCGGGGGGCACGCTCCTGCCGGTCCCGATGATGAACATCCTGAACGGCGGCGCACACGCCGACAGCAGCGTGGACTTCCAGGAGTTCATGGTGATGCCGGTCGGCGCCACCTCCTTCGCCGACGCGGTGCGCTCGGGAGCGGAGATCTTCCACACGCTGCGCGGCATCCTCAAGAAGAAGGGGCACTCCACCGGCGTCGGCGACGAAGGCGGCTTCGCACCGAGCCTGTCGTCGAACCAGGAAGCGGTGGACGTCGTTCTCGAAGCGGTCGTCCAGGCAGGCTACAAGCCCGGCGAGAACATCTTCGTCGCCCTCGACGTCGCCTCGAGCGAACTGTGGGACGACACGGCGAAGCACTACGAGTTCAAGAAGTCCCGCGGCAAGTCGCGCACGGCCGACGAGATGGTCGCGATGTACGAGGATTGGGTCCGGCAGTACCCCATCATCTCCATCGAGGACGGCCTGGCCGAAGGCGACTGGGACGGCTGGAAGACGCTCACGAAGGCACTCGGCGACCGCATCCAGCTCGTGGGATCCTCAAGCCAGATGAGGCTTTCGATATCGAGATGGTTGCTCGGTTCGTCGAGCAGCAGCGCGTCGGGACGCATCAGCAGGATGCGGGCCAAGGCCACGCGCATC
>JANPJN010000050.1:0-1669 GCA_031425515.1 Acidobacteriota bacterium
GTGGGCCAGCAATCCGGCCTGCTCGTCGAGCAGAAGGGCGTAGCCGGTGTTGCCCACCTTGATGCGATCGACCGTCCTCCACAACTGCTCGAGCGAGAGCTCCGCCACGATCCAGCCCTCGGAGTCCTGATGCTCGCGCAGCGGCACCGACAGGGTCGTCGTCGGCAGCGCGTCGGCGTCGATGTGGGGCGTCGCGACCTGAAAGGGGCTCCCGCCGTCGCTCTCGCCGGTGGACTCAGGAATCGTGAGTCGTGTCGTTCCGGGGCGGCTGGTGGCGACCACCCGTCCGGCCGCGTCGAAGACGGTGATCTCCCGGAACTCGGGAAAGTCGAGCGCATAGTTGCGGAGCACGCGCGCGCGCTGCCACGGGTGAAGCTGTGTGCCGCGCAGTTCCAGGCCGATCGACGACAGGACGCGGACGTTGTGGTCGAAGTACAGGGCGATTTGCTGGGCGATTTGCTTCGCGACCTCGAGGTTGCCGCCGCGGACGGACTGTTCGGTGCCGCGGCGCAGCGACTCCACCGAGATCAGTCCATTGACCAGGAGCGGGAAGACCGCCGCCGTGGCGATGAGCAGGACGAACCGGAACGTGATGCCGCGCTTCACTTCGCCACGTTCCCCTGGGGACCAGCGCGCCAGCGCCAGAGATTGGCGAAGACGTCCGGATCGGACCGATCGCCGATGTCGAAGCGCCTGGCTACGGCGCGCGTGGTCTCGGGCCACGCCAGAAACGCCGCCGGCACATCGTCGAAGAACCGCTGGCGCAGCGCAGCCACGCCGATGCGCACATCGGCATCCAGACGCGACGATCGGAGCCGATCGAGGTCGGCGTCCGCGCCAGTGTAGCCGGTGGACTGGAGTCCACCCTGGCTGTGCCAGAACCGGTAAAGCCAGTCCAAAGACTTGCCGCTCGTCAACTGGAAGACGTACGTGTCGAAGTCGCCCGTCGCAGCGTGCCCGGTCAGCGTGTCCTCGTCGGCCCCGACGAGAACGAGATCGACACCGATCTCTTCGAGCTGTCGCTGGAGAAGGACGGCAATGCGCTCGAACTGGAAATCACGGTTGAAGAACAGACAGCGCAGCTGGAACCGGCTGGCCATGCCGCGGCCTCCCGGGGCCGGACGCACGGGAAATCCCGCCGCGTCAAGTCGCGCGCGCGCAGCCGCAGGGTCGTAGCCGATTCGCTTCAACGCGGCATTGTACGCCCAGTGCGACGGCCAGATGGGGTCGTCCGCGATACGCGCGTGTCCGCGCATGGCGTGCCGCACGATCTCGTCGCGATCGATGGCTTGCGTGAGGGCGCGGCGCACGTCGGGGTGCTTCAGGATCGGATGACGAAGATTGAAGACGAGCGGGATGTAGAAGGGCCGTACGGAAGCAAAAGTCTCGATGTTCGAGCCGCCCTGGAGGAACTCGACCGACTCCGGGTTCACCTCCGGCGCCATGTCGACCTCGCCGCCGATGAGCGCTGCGAACACCGCCCGCTGCGTCTCGTAGAACGTGATGTCGACCCGATCGATGCCGGGCTCTCCGCGGTGATAGGCCGCGTTCTTCTCCGCGCGCACGCCCGACGCCGACTCGACCAGCTTGAAGGGACCTGTGCGCCGTGCGGGAGTCGAGGCGTCGACGATCGGTGTCCCGGCGAGCGCCTCCACCAGGAAGGAATCCG
>JANPJN010000051.1:0-2706 GCA_031425515.1 Acidobacteriota bacterium
AGACTGGCGAACAACTCGCGGATCTCGGCCCAGGACGTCACCCGGGTATAGCCGGACTCGTGCGTGTTGTGGGGGGCCGCGTAGAGCAGCCCCTGCCCCTTGAAGCGCGCAAAGTGGCGCGCCCGGTCGTCGATCAGGTAGTCGGCGTCGATGATGCTCTTGTCGCCGCAGAACACGAGGTTGGACGGCGGGATGAACGGGAAGTGCCGCCGCAGCCAGCGATACTTGGCGTCAAATGATTCGGGCACGTCCATCGCGGCCGAGACGATGAAAACGTCGTGACGCCCGGCGAGCTCGCAGATGACGTCGTGGCAGTCGGGAAAGAGCGCCAGGTCCTCGAAGAAGCTCGCATCGAACATCGCGTCGGTCATCGCGCGGTGCTCGGGCGGGACGCACTCCTCGAGATGACGGCCGGTCAGATCCGCAACCGTAACCGAGGCCTCGAACGCGGCGTTGTAGCGCCGGAGCTGCTCCGCAAGCGCATCGGCCATCACCTCGTCCATGTCGATGGCGATCCGCAGGCGACGCCCCGTTGCCTCCCGCTCCGCCGCCCCGCTCCCAGCCGCCGCACTCGAACTTCCTGCTGACATACGCCCGGTCGTCCTCCCTTACGCGTCCATTTTAGCCCGTCCGGCGGGAGGGAGACTGTCGGCGCCCGGAAATCAGCGCGCCGGGGCGGTGAACGTGCGCGTGACCACCTGCGCATTCGCGCCAAGCGGCCCCCTGTCCTGTCCATTCAGAAAGAAATGCACGGCGCCGGCGTCCCCCGCACGCACGACGAAGGTCGTCCCCGCCGGCAGCGGAATCCGGGAGTCAGCCGGCAGCTCGCGCTCCATCTCGCGCCGGCCATCGATCGTCACCCGCACCCACGCGGGACGAACGGTACGGATCTCGGCGAATGGAGCAGCGGCTGCGGACGACGCAGCCCCTGGCGGGGCAGCCGACGCGGCGCCTGAGGCGGACGTCGGCTGCGCGACCGAGCCGTCGGGAGACACGGCCGCGGGTGACCCGGTGGACGGTGCAGCGGCGGGCAAATCCTCCGCCGTCGCTGCCGGAGCGGACTCGCCCGGCACGGCCACGTCCGACGTCAGGCCCGGGGCGGCGACGGGACGGTAGCGCGAAGCGACGACGGCAGCGACGAGGAGCAGGGCGGCGACGGCGAGAATCAGCGGGAGCCGGCTGCGAGTGGGTGCAGGCGTCGGGCCGAAGAAATCCGGAGGCACCGCGATCCCCTCCGGCCGCTCCGCCGCCGGCTCGTCGGCAAACAGGTCGGGCTTTCCGGGCAACGTGGGAGGATCGAGCGGGAACCGGTCGAATGGGACACGCGGAGGCAGCGCGTCCTCCGTCAACGCCCACTCGGACGACTCCGGAGAAATCGGGGTGCTGTGCGACGGTGCGGACGGTTGGGGCGGCGGCACGGTTGGCGGGGGCTCAGCCGGGGTCCGGAACGACCCGACGAACGCGTCGAACTCCCCTTCCGCCTTCTCGCGCTGCCGGCGATACTCGCGGATCGCGATCTGCAGCCGTTCGAGCTCCTCGAGCGCGGCGCGATCGTCGAACGGGCGTGTCGGCGGGTTGTTCTCCTGCATCAGACTGTAGTTGAACTGTGGAGTACCTTGGGGGTCAAGCTCAAGGACGAAGTCGTCCGTGATGCCGCCCCATCCAGTAGGGCAGCAGGAAATACGCGCCGTCGTCTTCGCTCCGGCCGCCATTGCCGCCATCGAGCACGTACGGGTTGCCGTTCCATTTCGACATCGGCAGTTCGTCGTACGGAAGCACGATCAGCGACTGACGCCGCTTGAACCGGTCGCTCAGCGGATCGACGACCACGTCGGCGCGCCGCGAGTTTGTCACGGTCCAGGCGACGAGGTCGAGCGGGATTTCCCTCAGCGTCCGCACGGAGGCGTCGCGATCGAAATCCGCCGCACCGGTGCCCACGGCGTAGATGACGTTCCACAGCGGGTTGCGTTCCGGCCGCTCGACCTGCCAGCTCCGCTCGAGACTGTCCTTGTAGACCTGCCGCAGCGCAGGGTCCGTTTCATACGTCAGGAGCGGATAGTACGACATGAACGCCAGCTCGTCGTCCGAGTGATTGACGCGCCCGGGGATCATGATCTTCTGGTTGCGTGTCAGCAGATGATACCGGTGCACCTTCACGAGGTCGTCGTAGGCCGACTGATAGCGGGCGCGCAGCCTGGCGTCGGACGTCATGTGCAGCGCGACGCGCAGGTGCGACAGGATGTGCAGCGCGCGCAGGCCCGTCTCGTCCGGGTCCTCCCAGATGGCGTCCGGACCCCAGAACCCCCACCGCGTGCGCCGGCCGCCCGGGCCGACGAGCTGATACTTGTTGTCGAGAATGTGAGTCGTGATCCGCTCGATGACCCCCGCGAGCACAGGCTTTTCCCGTTCGTCGGCGACGAGATCGAAGTAGATCGGGTACACGAAGTAGTGCCCGACGATCTCGTCGGAACTCGTGTCGCCTTTCCAGCGCCACTGGCGGTCGGGCGTGTCGTACCATTCCCCGTCCGCGGGCTGGGCGTCCTGCCCGACCTTGATGAACGATCGCGCGGGAAATCCGGGGATGCCGGTGATGGCTTCGAGTCGGACGATCGCGTCCATCCCCCGCTTCGCGTTCGCCCGCGCTCCGGCGTCGCCGGTAACCTTGTACCGGAAGCTCTCGGCCGCGACGTACATCGCGGTCCAGAG
>JANPJN010000052.1:0-2294 GCA_031425515.1 Acidobacteriota bacterium
CGCGTCATCTCGGACGAGAGCCACGTCGGCACGTGGACGCCGTTCGTGATGGCGCGGACGGGCCGGTCGTCGCCTTCGACGCCCGGCCAGATCGGGCCCCACATGTCGCGCGTCACCTCACCGTGCAGCTGGCTGACGGCGTTGGTCGATCCGGCCGAGCGCAGCGCGAGCGCCGTCATGTTGAAGAGCGGCCCGCTGCCGTTGTCGTAGTGGCCAAGCGCCATGAACGCGTCCCGGTACTGGCCGAGCGTGCCCCAGGCGTTGGCCAGGTGGGTTTCGACCAGGTGGAACGGGAACGCGTCGTGGCCGGCCGGCACCGGCGTGTGCGTGGTGAAGAGTGTCGTGCGGCGGACCGCCTCGAGCGCCGATTCGAACGACTCGCCCGCCTCGATGTAATCGCGGATCCGCTGGAGCACGACGAAGGCGGCATGGCCTTCGTTCAGGTGCCACACTGCCGGCTCGGCCCCCAGGGCCTTAAGCGCGCGCACGCCGCCGATGCCGAGGATGATCTCCTGCTGGACGCGGGTCTCTCGGTCGCCGCCATAGAGGCGCGCCGACAGCTCCCGGTCCCACGGAGCGTTCTCTTCGAGGTCCGTGTCGAGCAGATACAGCCTGACCCGCCCCAGGCGCACATGCCAGACCGACACCAGCACCGTGCGGTTGCCGAGCGGCACCGCGATGATGCACGGCTTGCCTTCGGGAGTCATCGCGCGCTCGACGGGGGCCTGCGCCCACGACAGCCGCTCGTAGGTTTCCTGCTGCCACCCCTCCGGCGAGACGTGTTGATGGAAGTAGCCCTGCGGATACATGAACCCGACGCCTATCAGCGGGATGCCGAGATCCCCCGCCTCCTTGCAGTGGTCGCCGGCGAGCACCCCGAGACCCCCGGCGTAAATCGGCAGCGACTGATGCAGCGCGAACTCGGCCGAGAAATACGCAATGGTGCCCTGCGCGTCGGGATACCGGCGGAGCCACCACGTATCGCGCGCCGCCCGTGCCGCGTCGAGCGCCTCGATGGCCGCCTCGTACTGGCTCACGAACCGGTCGTCCGCGGCCGCGGCGTCGAGCACGTCCTGCGAGACCAGCGTGAGCATCAGAACCGGGTTGTGCGCGGTCTGCCGCCACAGCGGATAGTCGAGCCGCCGGAACACGTCCCGCGCCTGCGGGTTCCACGTCCACCACAGGTCGCCCGCGATTTCGGGAAGACGACGGAGCCGTTCGGGAATCGTCGGAGCTGTCACGTTATCCAAGGCTGCCCTTTCCAGTGCCGCGAAGCGACCGATCGCACGAAAAACCGCTATTTCATCACAGAGACCCACACGGCGTGAAGCAAATCCTCCTCGGCGCCGCTCACCCGCGCTGGTAGACTACGCCGCGACGACCCTGCCCCGGCGCTCGCGTTCGGCGCCGTCCGCGGACCGGCCGCTCACCTGGAGGTCACGCATGTCACGCAGACTCAGCCGCCGCGCGTTCGTCGCCGTTGCCGCCGCAGGCGTCGCCGCCGCCGCGCCTGCCTTCGCCCAGGCCC
Organism: Acidobacteriota bacterium; assembly: GCA_031425515.1. GTDB lineage: Bacteria > Acidobacteriota > Vicinamibacteria > Vicinamibacterales > 2-12-FULL-66-21 > JALZOC01. The sequence continues at coordinate 1,529 of JANPJN010000052.1, forward strand.
CCGCGGTCGTCCGCCGCCGCAGCCGTCCGGTCGTCATCGCGTCGGCCAACGGGCATCAATACAAGAACGGCGGCGACCGCACCTGCGTCGAAACCGCCTTCGCCCGGATGACGGCTGGCGACGATGTGCTCGATGCGCTCATCGCCGGCGTCACCATCGTCGAGCTCGATCCGGAAGAGACGAGCGTGGGCTACGGCGGTCTGCCGAATACCGAGGGGATCGTGCAGCTCGACGCCTGCTGCATGCACGGGCCGAAGAAGCGCGCCGGCGGCGTGGCCGCGCTCGAGGGCGTGCGCACGCCGGCGCAGGTGGCGCGGGCCGTCATGGACCAGACCGATCACCACCTGCTGGTCGGCAGGGGCGCGCAGGAGTTCGCGCGGAACGTCGGCTTCCGGATCGAGGCGGACCTCAATACCGATCGTTCGCGGGCCGCGTGGCTGCGCTGGAAGCGGGAGACCGATCCGCTGCACTACCTCGATCCGGCGAAGCGCCAGGAGGCCGTGCGCGCCGTCGAACGGCGCATGATGGCCGATGGCACGATCGACCCGGCGCACTTCTACGGGACGATCAACTGCGACGGTGTGAACGCAGCCGGCGACGTGTGCGGCGTCACGACGACCAGCGGCCTCGCGTTCAAGATTCCCGGGCGCGTCGGCGACTCGCCGATCCTCGGCGCCGGGCTGTATGTGGACAACGAAGTCGGGGCCGCGGGATCGACGGGGAGGGGCGAGGCCAATCTCTACAACCTGTGCTCGTTCCTGGTGGT
>JANPJN010000053.1:0-1655 GCA_031425515.1 Acidobacteriota bacterium
TCCGGCGTTGCATTGATGATGATGTGCACGTCCTTCCGCTCGAGCACCTTGCGGAAGTCGGTGAACTGCAGGGGAGTCTTGCCGGGCGTTCCGAACTGCTGCGCCGCGGCGGCCGCGTGGGTCTCGTCCACATCGCAGACGGCCACGATCTCTCCGAACCGGGCTGCGCTCTTCGCGTCCGCTCGTCCCATTCCGCCGCACCCGATAAGCGCGACGCCGGGCCGGTCGTTCGGGGTTGGCGTTGTCGCGGGCGGTCCCTGTGGCGCGGCGGACAGCTCCCGCTCGACGACCCACAGCGGCAGGCCGGTGGCGGCCGCGATGGCGGTGCAGTGATTCAGAAAGGCGCGGCGTGAAAGGTGTCCCGGCTTAGGCATGTGTGCATTGAACGCCAGATGACGGCGTCAGCGCAAGCCGTCGATCCGGGACGGCCGCAGGCTCGCGCGTCGCTCACCTGAGGACGGTGACGGCGATCATGTCGAAGGTGCTGGCCTTCCCGGCGCGCCCCGTGCCCCGGACTGGAAGCTTCGAGGCGGCAGGCGGGTGCGCCGCGTCATAAACCGTGGGCCGGATGGCATTGATGCGACTGTCCGCTGCCGGATCCGACACGTAGTAGGTCGCCTTCACCAGGTGCCGGATGTCGCTCCCGGTCTCGCGCAGGATTCCCTGAAGCGTGGCGAACATCTCGTCCACCTGCGCCGCGGGTCCGGCCGATGCGCCGAAGAGCCCGGAGAAGAAGACCGGCCGTCCGCCGTTCACCCGCGCCACCCGGCTGTACCGGCCGAGAATCGGCTCGGTGTGTTCCACCATGTCCCGCGGCTTTTCATCTGATGGCGCGATCGCCATCAACTCGATCTCGGCAGGTGCTCCCTCCAGCCGGCAACCGGTGATCACCTGTGGCGGCGCCAGGCGGCCCCCGAAGGATGCCGCCACAATCTCCTGTACGTCTGCGGCCCGCCGCACATCCGTCACGAAGCTCTTGATCTGCACGACGGCGTCGAACGTCAGGCCCGCGCGCTCGAGGTCCCCGCGCAACTGCGCCATGGTCTCGCGAATGGCAGGCTCGAACTCTCCGGGCGCGGCGCGCCCGGACACGACGACGAGCGATCCTGAGGGCTGGACGGCTGCGTGCGACGCGCGACTGGAGAGGCGTGGGAGACCGGCCGCCACCAGCCGTGCTGGCTGCACGCCCTCCGGCGTCCAGGTCGTGGCGGCGACCGCATCCATGGCGACGAGCACGCCGGCACGCGCCATGTCCGTTTCGACGATCGTCACCGCGGGGCGTACGGCCCGGCCGCCGAAGCGTGCCTTCAGGAGCCCATCGATCCGGGGCGTGATTGACCCATCGGCCACGTACACATGGAGACGCACGAGGTGGTCCAGCGAGGTGCGCGCCTCCTTCAAGGCGACCCCGACATTCTCCAGGACCCGGGCGGCCTTGGCGCCGGCATCGCCTGCGCCCTCGAGCGCTCCGTGCTGGTTCTCCGGCAGCATCAGCGCCGTGTGGACGAGCGCTCCCTCCTCCACCACGACCGCCTGCGCCACGCCGGACGCGGCATCGCCGCCGACAGAACGGAGCTGGACGCGGGTTGCGGGGCTCGCATTCTGCGCGGGCTGTTCGAGACGTGGCGCGGCTCGCAGCCCGGTGCGGTGCAGCG
>JANPJN010000054.1:0-2766 GCA_031425515.1 Acidobacteriota bacterium
CCATTCTGGTCGTCTCGGCGGTCGACGGCCCGATGCCGCAGACCCGCGAGCACGTGCTGCTCGCCAAGCAGGTCAACGTGCCGTACATGGTCGTCGCCCTGAACAAGGTGGACGCGGTGGACGACCCGGAACTGGTCGAGCTCGTCGAACTCGAAGTGCGCGAGCTGCTCACGAGCTACGGGTTCCCCGGCGACGACATCCCGGTGGTCAAGGTTTCGGCGCTCGGCGCGCTCAACGGCACCCCCGAGGGCGTCGAGTCCGTGCTGAAGCTGATGGAGGCGCTCGACACCTACATCCCGATGCCGGAGCGCGAAGTCGACAAGCCGTTCATGATGCCGATCGAAGACGTGTTCTCGATCTCCGGGCGCGGCACGGTCGTGACCGGCCGTGTCGAGCGCGGCCGCGTCAAGGTCGGCGAGGAAATCGAGATCGTCGGGTTCAAGCCGACCGAGAAGAAGGTCGTCACCGGCGTCGAGATGTTCCGCAAGCTGCTCGACTCGGGTGAGGCGGGCGACAACATCGGCGTGCTGCTGCGCGGCGTGGAAAAGGACGATGTGGAGCGCGGGCAGGTGCTGGCCAAGCCGGGCACCATCAAGCCGCACACCAAGTTCAAGGGTGAGGTCTACATCCTCTCCAAGGACGAGGGCGGCCGCCACACGCCGTTCTTCAACGGCTACCGTCCGCAGTTCTACATCCGGACGACCGACGTCACCGGATCGCTCAAGCTGCCCGAGGGCGTCGAGATGGTGATGCCGGGCGACAACACGAGCATCCTGGCGGAGCTGCACACGCCGGTGGCGCTCGAAAAGGGCGCGCGGTTCGCGATTCGTGAAGGGGGCCGCACCGTCGGCGCCGGCACGATCTCCGAAATCATCGAATAGGACGTAGGCAAGCAATGCGAGACATCATCGCCCTGGCGTGCACCGAGTGTAAGCGCCGGAACTACAGCACGACGAAGAACAAGAAGAAGACGAGCGAACGGCTCGAGCTGAGCAAGTTCTGCCGCTTCTGCCGGAAGCACATCGCGCACCGGGAGACGAAGTAAAGCTCTCAGCGATCAGCGATCAGCTTTCAGTTCAAATGGACGTTTCCTGAGCTGACGGCTGACCGCTGAAAGCTGTGGGCTATTTAGGCCAGTAGCTCAATTGGCAGAGCACCGGTCTCCAAAACCGGGGGTTGGGGGTTCGATTCCCTCCTGGCCTGCCAGAGCGGGGCGCGTCGCGCGAGAGACGGCAGGATCAGAGACGCGAGTGACGGCAGGATCAGAGAGATGAAGACGGCAATGGCGGAACACGAAGAGTCCATCGGCGGGCGGGCGCGTGACAGTGTCACCGGCTGGTGGGGGCGTTCGCGGCGGTTTCTCTCGGAGGTCCGCAACGAGACGGGCCGCGTCACGTGGCCGAGCCGCAAGGAAGTGTATGCGACGACGCTCGTGGTGATTCTCACGTCGATCTTCTTCGGCGTCTATCTCGCGGGGGTCGATTTCATCCTGACGCGGCTGATGGACTGGGTTCTCGGGGCATTCAGGGCGGCATGACCAGCATGACGGACGACCGCACGAAGCAGTGGTACATCGTCCACACGTACTCCGGCTTCGAGAAGAAGGTGTCGGAGTCCCTGGCCCAGCGGGTCCAGGCCTACGGCCTCCAGGAAGAGATCGGCGAGATCCTCATCCCGACCGAGGACGTGGTGGAGATGCGCGGCGGCAAGAAGGTGGTCAGCTCGAAGCGGTTCTTCCCGGGCTACATCCTTGTCGAGATGCACATGTCCGACAACGCGTGGCACGTCGTGAAGAACACGCCCAAGGTGACCGGCTTCGTCGGGGCCGGCGCCAAGCCGACGCCGCTCACGCGCGAGGAAGTCGATCAGATCCTGCACCAGGTCACGGTCGCGGCCGAGAAGCCGAAGCCGAAATACTCCTTCGAGAAGGGGGACCAGGTCCGGATCAACGAGGGACCGTTCACGAGCTTCAACGGCAGCGTGGACGAGGTGAACCTCGATCGGAACACGCTCAAGGTGATGGTCACGATCTTCGGTCGCGCCACGCCGGTCGAGCTGGATTTTTTGCAGGTAGAGAAACTGTAGCTGACGCTTCCAGCTACCAGCTTCCCGCTTCCAGCAGAATCGGGCTAAAAGCTGGCAGCCGGGAGCTGGCAGCCGGAAGCTGACAGCGAGCCCAAGAATAATGGCGAAGAAAGTACAAGCGATGGTGAAGCTCCAGATCGCGGCGGGGAAGGCAACCCCCGCGCCGCCGGTCGGGACCGCGCTCGGTCCGCACGGCGTCAATATCATGGACTTCTGCAAGAACTTCAACTCCCGCACGGCAAAAGACGAGGGGCTGATCATTCCGGTGGTCGTCACCGTCTATGCCGACCGGTCCTACACCTTCATCACCAAGACGCCCCCTGCGTCGATTCTGCTGAAGCGGGCCGCGAATCTGGCGAAGGGGTCCAACGAGCCCAACAAGACGAAGGTCGGCACCGTCACGAAGAAACAGGTCGAGGACATCGCGAAGCTCAAGATGCCCGACCTGAACTGCGAGTCCGCGGAGGCCGCCTACAAGACCGTCGCCGGCACCGCGCGCTCGATGGGCATCGACGTGATTGGGTAGCTGACAGCTCTCAGCCGTCCGCTCCCCGAGCGCCGGCTGCCGTTGCGTAGTTCCCGCGCCGACGTGCTTCGAATGGAGGCTGTCGCGCGAGTCATCGGCCCGAGCGTAGGCGAGGGCTGGCAGGCGATGGGGGTGGGGCCCCATCGCAAATTAAT
>JANPJN010000055.1:0-2483 GCA_031425515.1 Acidobacteriota bacterium
TCAGGCGAGCGACCGCCTGGCCGCGTCGCCGAGCGGGCTCGCGCAGCAATACGTGCCGGATATGCCGCAGATCCTGTTTTCGACGAAGCTGCTCGAGCCCGGCCAGACCGTGACGTTCCAGTTCCGGGCCCCCGCGACCGCCGGGCAGTACCCGTACGTCTGCACGTTCCCGTCGCACTGGCAGATGATGAACGGCGTCCTGCACGTCGTCTCTCCCCAGCCCGGCCAGCCCGGCGGCGGCCGCGGCACCCGCTAGCGGGCCACGAGGGGGACACTCATCTTTAGCGTAACTTGTTGAACCAGCAGCCAGACTCCGACATCACCGCGGATCGCGCGACGTGGTCAGGGTGATGTCGGATTCCTTCCAGGCCTCCTTGAACCGGCGCTCCGCCAGCGCCGCGTCATCGGTTTTGGCCTGCGCCTCCAGCGCCTGTTTCAGTCCAAAGAGCGACCAGCCATTGCCAGGGTTTTTGCGGAGGTCCTCCCAGTAGACGGCTTCGGCTTCGTCGGCCCGTCCTGCCGCGAGCAGCACGGCCCCCAGCGTCTGACGGACCGGCGCGTGCCAGTCCGACGGCTCCTGATAGATCAGTCCATCCTCGTAGCGCACGGCGCGATCGAGGTGCTGCACCGCCGCGTCCCAGTCCCGGCGCGCCGCCGCGATACTGCCCGCAGCCACTTCGCGCGCGATGCGCAGGATCGCACGGCCTGAATTGGTCGAGAACGTCGCCTGCCCCTTGAGCGAGGGATCGCCGACAAGACGATCCAGCTGCGCGAGCTCCTGTCGCGCCTTGCGTATCTGACCCTGTCCTGCGAAGGCCATCGCCCGTGCGTAGCGCCACGCGCCGCGGGTGAAGGCCGTCGCATGTCGGGGACCGCCGTCGGCGAGAATCGCATCCCACTGGCCAAACTGCACCATGGCCCAGTAGGGGACGACGAGGAAGCCCTGGAGCGTCGGCACCGTCGTCAGCGCCGCGTCGGGGATCGCCGCGGCCACCTTCCGGGCCGCGTCCAGCGCCACCTGACGCTGACCGCTCGCCGTGGCGCCCATCCAGATGAAATGCAGGTTGTGCGGGTAATAGCCGAGCGGATACATCCCCTGCGCGCGGCACTGCGCGATGTAATCCTCGTCGGCCAGCGCGGCGAGCCTGTTTGCCCTGACGACATCGCCGTGGCGCCCCACACGCATGTAGATGTGCGCCGGCATATGGACGATGTGGCCTGCGGCGGGCATGAGGGGCAGGAGGCGATCCGCCTCGGCCTCCGCGCGCTCGGGTGTGTCGGTGGGCTCCCACAGGTGAATCCAGTAGTGCAGCGCCCCCGGGTGATTCGGGTTCTTCGACAGCACCTCCTCGAGCGACCGGCGGACCTCACGGGTCTCGTCGTAGGGCTGATCGTCGCGCGTCCAGTAGTTCCATGGGCGCAGGTCCATCAGCGCCTCGGCATACAGCGTCCGCGCATCGAGGTCGTCGGGGAAGCGTGCGGCGACGTCCCCCATCGCGCGCGCGAAGGCGCGATCCGCGCTGACCCGATCCGAGGCTTTGCCAGTGTAGCGGACGACGAGCGCGTCGATATAGGCCTGCTCCCTCGCGGTGGCGCCAGCTTTCAGGCTGAGCGCCCTGCGCGCGAGGTCGTGGGCTCGCGGCTCATTGTCGGCTTCCATCGCCGCGTTGATGTTCGGCCCGAGCACGAGCGCCTGTCCCCAGACCGCCATGGCGCATGCCGGGTCGAGCCGCGCCGCTTCCGCAAACGCGCGCCCCGCTTCCGCGTGATTGAACCCGTAGACCAGATTCAGCCCCTGATTGACGAAGCGCTGCGCCTGTTCCGACGCCGTCGTAACGGGGAACGTGTGGGAGCCCAGATTCTGAAGCCGCGGAGCGAGCGGCATGCCGGGCGCCGGCGCCTGGTCGTAGCCGGGCGGCTGCAGGTAATGCTGGTGTGACGGTACCGCGGGCGCCTGTGCCGCGGCGATCGCGGGAGCGAGCAGAAGCACGGAAAGGCTGACAGAGCGGAGCATACGGCACCTCCGGAAACACGTTCTGGAAAGGAAGACGGGATCCTGTACGGGAATTATGGCGCGAACCGGCGCTAGACTGGGAGCGTGAGCCCCCTGCCGTGGCGGTGGCCGGTCATTCTTCTCTGCGCCATTGCCGTCGCGTCCGACGGCGCGGCCACGCGAACGGCGCAAGACCCGCTCCCCATGCCGTCCAGCGCTCCCGCGGAGGCACGGGAGGGAGCCGCGGTCCGCATCGACGCCGTCGTGACCGATCGCCAGGGCCGGCCCGTGGCGGGTCTCCGCCTTGGCGACTTGGAGCTGCTCGAGAACGGCGTGCGGCGACCGCTGGCATCGGTGGAGTCGCGCGGCATGCCGCCCGCGATCAGTCCCGCCGGGGGAGCCGGCACCGGGCCCGCTGTCCCCTCCACGCCCGCAGAGCCCCGCTCGCGTGTCTTCGCGCTGTTCCTCGACGAGTTCCACATCCTGCCTG
>JANPJN010000056.1:0-4404 GCA_031425515.1 Acidobacteriota bacterium
CCATGCGGTCGTCGCTGCTGATCGACCTCGCGCAGGGGAAACGGATCGAAGTCGAGGCGCTGCACGGCGCCGTGGTGCGCCGGGCGGCGGCCGTCGGCGTCGATGTCCCGATTATTTCGACGCTGTATGCGCTGCTGAAGCCCCTTGCGGCCGGGGGATTCCCACCCGGGTAAGGGCCGCCTCGAACCGCGGATGTCCGTGCAGCGGGGTCATGTCCCGATCGACGCCCAGGAACACGCACCCGGGTATGTGCTGATCCACCATCCGTTCGATGTTATCGAGCGCGTCGTCGATCAACCCCAGCCGGCAGAACACGACCGCGCGGCCGAAGTAGATCGACACGCTGGCGCCGCCGGGCCGGGCCGTTGAAAGCAGTTCCATCTTTTTGCGCATATAGCCATCCGCGCCGCCGTCGCGGTATGCCTGCCGGAGCGCCTCCCCGTTCAGCGACAGCCCCCAGCACGGCTGCCGGGAAATCACGTCCGCGGCTTTCTCGTATTCGCCCAGCGTCTCATACGACGAGATCAGCACGTTGCCAGCCTCCTCGAAACCGGGAAAGATCTCGAGACTCTTGAGTGCTTCCCTGATGGCGTCGTGAGGCCGGCCTGCGAAGTGGTGCATCCACGACACGCCGGCGTTGATGAACAGCGAGAGAGGGTCCAGAACCCGCGCGTGCAGCGCGCGCTCCCGCGCCTCCTCGTGCCGGCCCGCCGTCCCCAGGAGCAGCGCGTACAGCGAGTGGGCAACCGCAAGGCCCGGATTGAGCTTGATGGCCTTCTGCAGCGCGTTCTCCGCCGCGGTCCAGTCCCATCCCCAGAAGAACCGCTCGAGCCCCAGCGTGACGTAGGCGTCCGCCAGCCCGGGATCGATCTCGGCGGCCCGCCGCGCCGCCGCTGCCGCGCGCGGAAACCCGTCCTCGGGCGGCACGAATCCGTAGTACGCCATCGCCCCGATCGCATCCCCGAGGCCGGCGTACGCGAGCGCATACGAGGGATCGACCTCGATGGCCCGCTCGAAGTGCTCCCGCGCGCGGCGCAGGCTGTCGGGCGAGAAGTTGTTCCAGTGAAAGCGTCCCTTGAGATACTCCTGATACGCCTCCGGGCTCACCGTGAACCGCTTTCGCAGCCGCTTCTTCTGCGCGCCGGTCAGCTTGAGCCGCAGCGCCTCGGAGATCTGCCACGAGATCTCCTCCTGCACGGTCAGCAGGTCGTCGCTGCTCTGGCGCAGCTGCTCCCCCCACAACTGTGACTCCGTCGTGGTGTCCACCAGCTCCGCCTGGATGTTCAGCATCCCGCCGTGCCGGACGATGCGGCCGGTCAGGATGGTGCGGGCATTCAACGCGAGGCCGACCGTCGCGGGATCCGCCTGCAGGCCCTTGTACCGGAAGACGACGCTCCGGGGGACGACGCGTATGCCGGAGATCTGCGACAGGCTGTTGATGATGCTTTCGGTGATGCCGTCGGCGATGTACTCGAGCTGGGGATCGCCCCCCGGGTTGAGGAAAGGCAGGACGGCGAGCGACTTGCCGCGCACCCGCGGCTTCCGGTCGCCGGTCGTGACGCCGGACCCGCTCATCAGCGACTGCAACGCCATGCACAGATCCTGAGCGGACGCGAAACGGCGCTCGCGGTCGCGCTCCACCGCGCGCGATACCACGGCGCGCAGCTCCGGCGGTGCCAGCGGATCGAACGCCGTCAGCACCGGCCGGCTGTCGTGCATCAGGCTGGCGACGACTTCCTGCGGCGTCCCTCCATGGAACAGAGGGCGGCCGCTGAGCATCTCGTAGATCAGACAGCCGGTCGCAAAGATGTCGCTCCGTCCATCCACGCGCTCGCCGAGGACCTGCTCGGGCGACATGTATCCGAGCGTGCCGAGCACGATGCCCGCCGCCGTTCGCGCCACCGTCGCACCCTGAGTCACTCCCTCGGACAGCTCGAGGCGCTGCAGCGCGAGGCCGAAATCCAGAATCTTCACGCCGTTGTCCGACGTGAGAAAGACGTTCTCCGGCTTGAGGTCCCGGTGCACGAGCCCCTTGGCATGGGCGGCGACAAGTCCTTCGGCGATGGCGTGTCCGATACGGACGGCCTCCCGCCACCCGAGCGCCCCCTTCAGCAACCGGCTGCGGAGCGTCTCTCCGTCGAGCAGTTCCATGACTGCCACCGGATGGCCGTCGAAGAAGGCGAGCTCGTAGATCCCGAGCACGTTGGGGTGGGAGAGCGCGGCGATCGCCCGCGCTTCCGATTCGAAGCGGTCCCGCATCGCGGGGTCGGACGCGATGTGGTCGGCCATCACCTTCAGCGCCACATCGCGGCCGAGGCGCGTATCGCGCGCGCGAAACACCGCCCCCATTCCACCGGCGCCGAGCGGACCGACGACTTCGTATTGGGCCAGCCGAAACCCCGGGATCAACTGCATAAGACCTGGAGCAGCCATTCTATCGCCTTCGGACGGAGACGACAGACGGGCCCTCCTGGACGATGTCTCAGGTGATCTCGGTCCGGCCGAACGCTTCCGGGCTCGAAGGAATACCGGCCTGGCTGACGCTTGCCGCCAGCTCACGCATCCGTTCGTCAGCCGCCGTGCGCATCTTGTCGATGAGCCCCGAAATCCGCTGCGCCTGATAGGTGACCGTCGCGAGGTCGCGCTGCAGCTCCGGATCGGGATATCCCCGCTCCAGCAGTTCGCAGTGGCCGACGATGGTCTGCAGCGCACTGTTCATCTCGGTCGCGATCGCCAGGGTCAGCTCCGACATGGCCTCCATCGATCGATACCGGCCCATCGTCATCTGCATCTGCTGCGCGACATGGGCCACGGCAAAAATCTCGGCGACGGGCTGGAGCACCTCGACGTGCGAGGGTTCGAACGCCCCGAGCTTGCGCGACACGACGTTGAGCGTCCCGACGGCGCGCCCTTTCGTGACGAGCGGCAGCAGCAGGGCGGAGCGCAGCTTCGCGCTGTGGAGGACGTTCACGTCGAGCAGTTCCGTCGCACGAAGGCTGGTGTCCGCGATAATCAGCGGCTCGCACGTCGCGACGACACTGCCGATCGCCGTTCGCTCGGCCTTGAAGACGATATCGGGGCGCGCGCGCGATCGTCGATCCTCGCTGCTCACTCTCGCGGTGTACGTGCGGAACTCCAGGCCGTCGTCGGACAGCAGCGCCAGCCCGACACGGTCGCAGGGTACCAGCCGGACGATGCGCTGAGCGAGCGTCTGGAAGGCCAGCGGCACATCGACCGAGCGGGCCACGACCTGGAGAACGGCGTTCGAGAGCTCGAGCTGCCCGACCTGATCGAGGGTGGCGGAGTGGGTCTCCTGATGCGCGCCGATCGCGCGCTGCAGCGAGGCGACCCGCCGGGTGGCAAGACCGGCCAGCATCAGGAGTGCCCCGGCGGACAGGACCGCGCCGATGACCTCGGGGCTGACGCTGTAGCCTGCCGCCATCGAGGCGCGAAGCGCCCACACGCCCTCGGCCGCCGCCACGACGCCCGCGACGATCCAGAGCGTTCGCACCCCGCCCGCCCGACCCAACTTCATCTGCAGGCCACACTGATCACCTGTTCTTGACCTCTTCGCTGTCGCAGCCGGCAGTGTATCGCATCGCCCCGGCGACCCCGTCAGCGGCCGTCGAGAAATGCCGTCATGGCGCCGGTGCGTTCGGCCGGTGCGACGAGCGGCAGGCTTGCCAGCACGAGAGCGAGCTCGTCCACACTGAGTCCGTAAAGCCGCGCCACCCGGCCCTGCAGCGTCGATTCGAGCTCGGGGGAGGGCTTCCGCGCCGCGGACGTCGCGAGCGCCGCAATCGAGCGAAATGCCTCGGACTCCTGCGAGAGGACCGGGACCGGCAGGCACTCGATGATCGACGTCGTCACATGCAGGCCCACGCGCAGCCTGACCAGATAGTTGGCCACGTAGCTGTTGAAAATCGCACAGAGGAAATGATGGACCGCGGGCGCGAGCGTTCCCTTGAGGCAGAAGAGCGTGTGCGTCGTGACCACGCGTGCCGGGACGACGGCTGCGATGAGCGTCAGCCGGTTTGACGACGACGCCACGTCACGATAGGCCAGGCGCGGATGGCCGAAGCTGGCGCGTGCGCCGAGGAGCCGCGCGGCCGTGCGCGACGGCACCGAGAGTGTCGAGGCCTCGAGGTCGATGCCGAACGGACGCACGTGCTTGCCTTCGACGACCGGATAGCCAGCCGTCCGGCGCGCGCCGGGAGGCCGATTGACGAAATGGACCCGATCGTCCGTGGCGTTGAGCTCCCTGCCGAACGTCACGTTCCAGCCGGATGGATCCTTCAGCATGGGGACTGAGAACGCGATCTTCGACACGAGCGCCACGTCCGCCGCGGTGCGCAGTTCGGGAATGGCGGCCTGGTCGTGCGACAGATGGTGGATGAGCGTGCG
>JANPJN010000057.1:0-2136 GCA_031425515.1 Acidobacteriota bacterium
CAGGCAATCGCCGCCGCCAGCCTTCCAGCCCTCGAACAGCAGCAGGACGCATGAACCCGTACTACACCTTCGTGTCGGCGCTCGACCGCCTCGTTCGCGACGGCAAGCAGTTCCCGCTCGGGGGGCTGGATGCCATCGCGCATGCACGCCCCGCCGGCGATGCCCCCCGCGTGCTGATCTTCTCTCCGCATCCAGACGATGAGTGCATCATCGGGGGGCTGCCGCTGCGCCTGCAGCGGGAGGCGGACATGCGGGTGGTCAACGTCGCCGTCACGCTCGGCAGCCGCCGCGATCGGCAGGCCGCGCGCTGGGAGGAATTGAAGGCCGCCTGCGAATATCTCGGCTTCGATCTGATCGCCGCGGCCTCCGGCGGCATCGAGCGGGTCAGTGCCGCGACACGGACCACGGATCCCGCGCACTGGCGCACCGGCGTGGACGCCATCGCCGCCGTGCTGCGCGAACAGCGCCCAGCCGCCGTGCTCTTCCCCCACGACACGGACTGGAACAGCACGCATGTCGGCGTCCACCAACTCGTGATGGACGCCCTCGCGCAGCAGGGGCCGGATTTTTCGACCGTCGTCGTCGAAACCGAGTTCTGGGGCGCGATGGCGAGTCCCAATCTGATGGTGGAGCTCGGCGTGCAGGACGTAGCGGACATGATCTCCGCGCTGTCCTTCCACGTCGGGGAGGTCCAGCGGAACCCGTATCACCTGCTCGTGCCCGCGTGGATGCAGGACAACGTCCGACGCGGCAGCGAGCTCGTCGGCGGGCAGGGAGGGGCGGCCCCGGACTTCACGTTCTGCACGCTCTACCGGGTCCGCCACTGGAAAGGCGGAGCCCTGCAGCCGTCCCGCGCGACGGGGCTCACCGTGGACGCTGGCACGCGCGCGGATCGCGCGCTGGCGGACGCGTGAGTCGCGCCCCGTCCGACCCTCCGCCGGTCAATCCGGCATCAGGCGCGGGGAGGGTCGGAACAGGCCCGGACGAGCGCGACACATTCGTCTCGTGCGACGCGATCCTCTTCGACATGGACGGCACGCTCGTGGATTCCCGCGCCATCGTCGAACGCCTGTGGCTCCGGTGGGCCGGCAAGCACGCACTCTCTGCGGACGCCGTGCTGGCGGTGGCGCACGGACGCCGCACGCTGGAAACCATGCAGCTCGTGGCGCCGCACCTCGCGACCGTCGAGGAAGCGGCGAGGCTGGATGCGCTCGAAGCACTGGAAGAGGGGGACGAGACGCAGATTCCCGGCGCCGCGGCTCTCCTCGCATCCCTTCCAGCGGACCGCTGGGCCGTCGTGACGTCGGCGGGGGGCGATCTCGCGCGCGCGCGGCTGGGTGCGGTAGGGCTTCCCCTGCCGATCACGCTGATAGGCGCGGACGGCGTGACGAGGGGCAAGCCGGACCCGGAGGGCTATCTCGAGGCGGCGCGGGCCCTCGGCGTTTCTCCGTCGCGCGCCGTCGTCTTCGAGGATACGCCGGCGGGCGCCGAGGCCGGACGGGCCGCGGGAGCGCTCGTGATTGGTCTCCGCACGACTTTCCCGCACGTGGACGGCTGCGATGTTCTCGTGCCCAACCTGGAGGCCGTCCGCCTCGTGCCGCCGCTCGCCGGGTCCGCGCTCAGGCTCGCCCTGCGCGGCGCAGCAGTTGACCCAGATCGAGCCGGTCAGACGGCGTGACGTCCCCTTTCAGCACGCCCTCGATCTGCCGCAGAGCGTAGTCGTTCTCCTCGACCGTATTGGACACGATGCAGTCGGCGGGTACGACGATGTCGTAGTCGCGCATGTAGGCGTCGTTGGCGCTGAAGAGGATGCAGATGTTGCCCGCGACGCCGGTCAGGATCAGCGTCGTGGCACCGAGATATGCCAGCAGCGTGTCGAGCGTCGTCTCGAAGAACGCGGAGTGCTTCGGCTTGAGGACGAAGTAGTCGTCCGGCCCGGGTTGCAGGAGTTCGACGATGGGCCGGCCGCGGCACTCGGGGGCGAGGCACCGTTCCACCTGGGCGGTGAAGTCCGACCGCCACCGCCCGAAGTTGTCGTTCACGTACACGACCGGGACGCCGGCCGCGGCGGCGCGGCCCATCAGCTCGGCGATCCGCGCGGCGGCCGGCAGGGCGTGGCGGAGGAAGTCGTAGGCC
>JANPJN010000058.1:0-3910 GCA_031425515.1 Acidobacteriota bacterium
AGTAGTAACTCCCTCCGCCGCGCACTTCCTGCACCTGTGTGCCATCCGCGCTCGTCAACGTCGCGCGGGCGCCGATGGCACTCCGGTTGGAGCGAGTGCCCACGAGCCTCACCGTCAGCCAGTGCGCGCCAGAGCGTACGTCGAGTCTGAAGAAATCGGGCGGGGCGTGCATGTTGTTGACGATGACGTCGGTGTCGCCGTCGTTGTCGAAATCGGCGAAGGCGGCGCCGCGCCCTGCCGCGGGAGTCGTGACGGGCGGACCGAGCTCGAGGCTCACGTCGTCGAACCGGCCGTTGCGCTGGTTGCGGTAGACCACTTTCCGCTGCTGGTAGGCGCTCTCTGTCTTGAGGCGGTGCACCTCGGGATAGACGTGGCCGTTGACCAGGAAGAGATCCAGCCAGCCGTCGTTGTCGAGGTCGAGCCACCCGGCGCCCCATCCCAGCCAACGCGTGTTGAGACCCAGGCCGGCCGCGAAGGTGCGGTCCTCGCAGAGCCCCTTGCCGTCGTTGGCGTAGAGCGTGGAGGTGTCGCCGGCGAAGTTCGTCTTGAAGAGGTCGATCGTGCCGTTGCGATCGTAGTCGCCCGCCGCCACACCCATGCCCGCCTGGGGCTTGCCATCCTGACTGAAGGCGCAGCCCGCCTGCACGCCGACGTCCTTGAAGGTGCCGTCCCTGCCGTTGATGTACAGCGCGCTCGGGCTCGAGTCGTTCGCGACGTAGAGATCGACCCATCCGTCGTTGTTGAAGTCCAGCGTGCTCACGCCGAGGCTGTACGTCCCGCTGGCCTTCGTGATGCCCGCCCGGTCCGAGATGTCGTCGAAGGCTCCCCTGCCGGTGTTGCGATAGAGCAGGTTCTTTCCACCGGGCAGACCGGGGGGGCCGCAGGCGACGGGGAGCCCCTTGTAGCGACAGAGTCCTGACTCCGGACCTGGCGCCGACGCAAGGTCCAGGTCGATGTAGTTCGCGGCGAACAGGTCGAGGAGGCCGTCACGGTCGATGTCGAGGAAGGCGCAGCCCGCGCCCCAGCGCGTCCTGACGCTCCGCAGCCCGGCCGCGGCACTGACGTCTTCGAAGGTGCCCGCGCCACGGTTACGAAAGAGCCGATTCTGGCCCCAGTAGGTGACGAACAGATCCTCGTGGCCGTCGTTGTCGTAGTCGCCGGCGCACGCGCCCTGGCCCCATCCGCTCTGCGTGAGGCCGGCCGCCGCGGTGACGTCCCGGAACGTGCCGTCATGCTGGTTGCGATACAGATGGCTCGTCGGGGCCTTGCCGGCGGGAAAGCCCTCGAGTACGGAGCCGTTGACGACGAAGACGTCCATCCAGCCGTCGCTGTCGTAGTCGAGCGCGGCGACGCCCGGGCCGGTGGTCTCGAGGAGGTACCGGTTCGTCTCGGTTCCGCCGAAGATGGTGACGGCATCGAGCCCCGCCTGGCGCGCGGCGTTTGTGAAGGAGAAGCCGAGGGAGGCCGACTGCGGGGCCGCCCACGCGATCGCCGCGGCGCCGGCGAGCAGCGCGAGCAGGAGGAGCCACGGACCTGGCGCGCGGGACCTGCGCGGAGCCATGGCAGGCGTCAGAGGTACTTTCCGAGACTGATGCGGCCGGTCTTGCGGAGGAGCGGCGTCCACAGGTCGCCCACCTCGGCGAAACGTTCCCGGACGTTGTCGATCCGGAAGTCCTCGATGCGCACGCCCTGGTCGATCTCGTCCCACGTCACAGGCGTCGAGACCGTGGCCTGCGGACGAGGCCGCACGGAGTAGACCGAGGCGAGCGTGCGCCCCCAGGCGTTCTGGTTGTAGTCCACGAGCACCCGCCCCGCGGGCCGCTTCGCGACGCGGTATTCCGCCGTCATCAGATCCGGGTGCCGGCCGGCGAGCTCCCGCGCCAGCGCCTTGGCGAAGGTCCAGACGTCTTTCTGCAGTGGTCCGCGCAGGATCGGCACGTAGGCGTGCAGCCCCTTCGAGCCAGTCGTCTTCACGACGGAGGGCATCTTCAGCGCTGCGAGGGCGTCGCGGACGATCCGGCCGCACTCGAGCACCCGCTCCCACGTGGCGCCTGGCCCAGGGTCCAGGTCGAAGTGCAGATAATCCGGCCGGTTCACATCGTCACACTGCCCGTACCACTGATTGAGATCGATGCAGCCCAGATTGATGACCCACAGCAGCGACGGCAGATCGTCGATGACCGGGAAATCGATGATGTTGCCCGAGTCGTGATCGATGCGGCAGGTCCGGATCCACTCGGGCCTCGGGACGGGCGCGCGTTTCATGAAGAAGAATTCCCCGCCGGCGCCATGCGGGTAGCGCTTCATGACCATGGCGCGATCGCGGATGTGCGGGAGCAGCAGGGGGGCGACGTCGGCGTAGTACTGGAGCAGGTCGCCCTTGGTGATCCCCTCGTCTGGCCAGAACGGCTTGTCGAGATTCGTGACCCTGACCTCGCGGCCGTCCACCTCGAGCGTGTGCGTACCGGAGGCGGGGATGCTGATGGACGCGCGGGCCACGGCACATTGTAAGCCGGGCGCCATGAACGCTCACTTCGGCGTCGAGTAGATTGAGTCCAGGAAAAGATATCGCGCGCGGCGCGTCTCGCGCTCCGGGCGAGACTCGACGTCGATGCGCATCACGGGCGCGTCGCCACCGCTGTTGGCGGCGAGCCATTGCGGAAGGCCCGGGCCGTTCGGATTCCCCGTCTTCACGAAGTTGACGAAGAAGGCCTGCATCACCTCGGACACCTTGTAGTCGTCTGGCGTCCACGCGTAGACCGTGTTCGTCGCCAGATTCCCCATCGCGTATTCGATTTCCGCCGAGTGGACCGCGCCGCGGGCGGGCGCCGGGCGCGGCGCCGCGGCCGCCTGACCGCTGATCACGCCGCCGGCCAGACCCGGCACGGCATTCCCCATGGCCGGCACCATCTCCGGACGCGGCTTCGCGTAGAGGTAGCGGTAGACAGGCTTCCCCCCGGTCCGGCCGTGCAGGTCGGCCCACTTCCAGGTGCTGTAGCCGATGAACCGATCGCTTGCCAGATCCGTCGCCGCCTGCCGGACTTCGTCGCCCGTCGTCCCTCCGTACAGCGTCAGGGCCTCGGCGGCCCTCTCGCCGTAGAGTTTCTTCAACGCCGCCGACAGGCTCTCCGGCGTCGGATCGCCGGCGCCGAGCACGCCGCGCGCGCCGCTCTCTTCCGAGTTCCAGCCGACGAGCAGCGGTACGCGGGCCTGTTCACCGGCTGCGAAAAGTTCGGCCGGGGTCTTCGGCAGGAAGTAGCCATCAATCGCCGAAGGGAAGTGGCCGACCGGCATCCTGGCCGCGGCCTGCTGGAGCTGATCGATCGGCATGGCACGAAGCGCGGCAAGCGTAGGGGCGCTGACGCCGGAAGCGAACGCCGCCCCCACTTCCTCCGCCTTGGCCAGGGGCACCGGCGGCAGGGTCGGCGCGATCAGGGCGCCGCTCTCGCCGATGGCACCGGCCATCAGACCCTTCGACAACGGAGATGCCATAAGCGCGCTGACGGCAATCGATCCGGCCGATTCTCCGGCGATCGTCACGCGCCTCGGATCGCCGCCAAACGCCGCGATGTTGGCCTGGACCCACTGCAGGGCCGCGTGCATGTCGAGCAGCGCATAGTTCCCCGAGGCGTGGTGCGATGATTCGCGCGTCAGTTCGGGATGCGCCAGAAACCCGTACACCCCGAGCCGGTAGTTGACCGTGAGCGAGACGATCCCCTTCTGGGCCATGCCGGCCCCGTCGTAGCGCGGCTCCGACCCGTCGCCGGCGACGAAGCCGCCGCCGTAAAAGTAGACGAGGACCGGCGCTCCGCCTTGGCCCGGCCGTTCATTTGCGGGCTTCGGCGCGGCAGGCGCGCCGGGGAGTTTCACATCCGCCGGGATCCAGACGTTCAGATACAGGCAGTCCTCG
>JANPJN010000059.1:0-2573 GCA_031425515.1 Acidobacteriota bacterium
CGGCTTCGGCAGGTAGTCGTCTGCCCCCGCGGCAAACCCTTTCAGCACATCCTCGGGACGTCCGCGCGCGGTCAGCATCAGCACCGGCACGAACTGCCGCGCGGCACGCAGCTCCGCGACGACCGCAAAGCCGTCCTTGCCAGGCAGCATGACGTCGAGCACGACGAGATCAATGGGCGGGCCGCCGCCGAGCAGCCGGGCGAGCGCCGCTTCGCCCGTGTCAACGACGTCGGCGTCGAAGCCTTCTGCCTCGAGGTTGAAGCGCAGTCCTTCGGCGAGGTGCAGTTCGTCTTCGACGATCAGGACGCGCTGCATGATCAGGCTCCGGGGGCCTTCGGGAGTAGCAGCGTGAAGGTGCTGCCCTGGCCGGCGCCCGCGCTTTCCGCAAACGCGCGGCCCCGGTGCTTCCGCGCCACCGACTTCACGATGAACAGGCCGAGGCCGCTGCCCTTCGCGCGGGTGGGCAGCGTGGCGGGGGCCCGGTAGAACCGGCGGAAGATGCGCTTCAGCTCGACCGGCGAGATGCCGATGCCGCGGTCGGCGACTCGCACGGCCACGCGGTCCTTGTCGAGCTCTTCGAGGCGGACGCCGACACCGCTACCCGCCGGCGAATATTTCACAGCGTTGTCGATCAGGTTCCAGACGGCAGCCTTGAGCTCGTCCGGATCGCCGAGCACGATGGCGGCGCCCATGGGCACGCGGTCGTCGAACGTCAGCAGGTCCTCCTCGACGTGGAACCGGGTGCGCGCGAGCGCGACGGTCTCTTTCACGAGCTCCGCCAGATCCACGCGCGCGCGCGTGCCGCGCCGGAAGCGTGCGCCCGCGTTGCCCGCACGGAGCACCTGGTCGATGGTGTGGAGGAGGCGATCGCTGTCCTCCAGCATGATGCCGTAGAAGGTCTGACGGCGCTCGGGATCGAGATCGCGCGTCTGCAGCGTCTGGAGGTAGAGGCGGATGGAGGCGACGGGCGTCTTGAGCTCGTGGGTGACGGCGTTGATGAAGGAGTCGTGCTGCTCGTTCCGGCGGATCTCGCGGACGAGGAAGATGGTGTTGAGGACCATCCCGGCGATGATGAGGAGGAAGAAGATGACGCCGAGGATCGCCAGCACGCCCATCCGCCAGTTGAGCAGGACCCAGCTGACGTTGAGCGCGACGGCAATCGCGACGAGGCAGATGCCGAAGACGGTGAAGAAGATCACCGACCGCCGGCGACCCGTAATCATGGCAGAAGAATACAGGTACGGGCCGGCGGTCAGGAATCGGGGGCGATCAGGCGGCTTCTTCGGCCGGCAGGCTCGAGGCGACCTTCGCCACCTTGAGGTCGCGCACGATGCCGATGGCGTTGAAGAATTTGAGCGTGATCCAGCTGATGTCGAATTCGTACCACGCCAGGCCGTGGCGGGCCGACACCGGATGCGCGTGGTGGTTGTTGTGCCAGCCCTCGCCGAAGGTCAGCAGCGCCACCCACCAGCTGTTGCGCGAGTCGTCGCGCGTCTTGAATCGACGGGTGCCCCACAGATGGGTCGCCGAGTTCACGAGCCACGTGCCGTGGAGACCCAGCACCGTCCGAAGGAAGACACCCCAGAGCACCATCGGCCAGCCGCCGACCGCGAGCAGGAGCAGACCGACCACGATGACCGGGACGTAGTGATAGGTCGTGAGCCAGCGGTAGAACGGGTCCGCGGCGAGATCGGGCGCGTACTTCGACATCATCGCCGTGTCGTTGTGGTGCGTGTCGCCAAAGAGGATCCAGCCCATGTGCGCCCAGAATCCGCCGTCGCGCGGGGTGTGGGGATCGCCGTCATGGTCGGAGTGCTGATGGTGCACGCGGTGCGTCGCCACCCAGAAGATCGGCCCGCCCTCGAGCGAGAGGGTGCCGCAGATGGCCAGGAAGTACTCGAAGGCCTTCGACGTCTTGTAGCCCCTGTGGGTGTGCAGCCGGTGATAGCCCAGGCTGATCCCGAAGCCGACCGCGAGCCAGTGGAGCACCAGCGCGACGGCGAAGTTGGTCCACGTGAAGTGGAACAGGGCGACGACCGCGAGCACATGGAAGATGACCATGATGATCGCGGTGAGCCAGTTGACGGTCGAAATCGAATACTCGGTACGGGCGGTCTCGGTCTGTATGCTCACGGTGCTCCTCAAACAGGGGAGCCCCAACAGTAGCAGGTCGCTCGCGGACACATTGTAAGACTTCTGTGAGGGCAGCAACCTGCTGCGAAGAATAGACTTAACCGTTCTTCCGCTCGAACTCCCGCATGAACGCCGCGAGCGCCTCGACGCCCGCCTCCGGGAAGGCGTTGTAGATCGAGGCCCGCATCCCGCCGACCGAGCGATGCCCCTTCAAGCCGTCGAGCCCGGCGGCCGTGGCCTCCTTCGCAAACTTCTTCTCGAGCTCTTCGCTGGGCAGCCGGAACGTGACGTTCATTCGCGACCGGCTGTCCTTCTCCGCATGGCCGCGGTAATACCCCGTGCGATCGATCTCGGCGTACAGCAGGTCGGCCTTCCGCGCGTTCAGCCGGCCGATCGCCTCGAGCCCGCCGCGCTTCAGCAGCCACGCGAGCACAAGCCGC
>JANPJN010000060.1:0-5201 GCA_031425515.1 Acidobacteriota bacterium
CCCATGTCCGCGGTGACGGCCATCCACAGCGTCGCCGTGCCGGTGATGGCCATGACCAGGAACACCGACTTCAGCGCGATCGAGAACACGATGTTCGCCCGGATGTTGCGGCTCGTCGCGCGGCTCAGGCGCAGGGCGTAGGGGATCTTCAACAGCTCGTCGGCCATCAGCGCCACGTCCGCGGTCTCGAGTGCGGCGTCGGTGCCGGCCACTCCCATGGCAATGCCAATGTCGGCGGCGGCGAGCGCCGGCGCATCATTCACCCCGTCGCCGATCATCGCCACAGTCCCGAAGCGCTCGCGCAGCGCCTTGACGGCCGCCACCTTCCCCTCAGGCAGCAGGCCGGCGTGCACGTCGTCCAGGCCCAGGTCGGCCGCGAGCGCGCGCGCGGGCGGCTCGTGGTCGCCGGTCAGCAGGACGACGTGCCGCACGCCGTGCGTCCGAAGCAGGGCGACCGCGTCGCGCCCCGACTCGCGCGGCGTGTCCGCCACGCCAATCACCCCGAGGCTGCAGCCCCCGGCCGCAATCAGCACGACGCTGCGTCCCTGCGATGCCAGCGTGTCCACCACCCGATCCATCTCCGGCGTGGTGAGCCCCCGCTCCTCGAACAGGCGGCGGCTGCCGGCGACCAGCGCACGCCCGTCGTCGCGCGCCTCCGCGCCGCGACCAGGAAGCGCCCGAAATCCCTCGACGGCCTGTGGCGCGATCCCGAGCGCGCGGGCGTGCGCGACGATCGCGACGCCGATGGGGTGCTCCGACCGCGCTTCGAGGGACGCCGCCGCGTGGATGACGTCCGCCGCCGTCGATCCGCCGACCGCCACCACGTCCGTCACGCGGAGGATCCCGCGCGTCAGCGTGCCGGTCTTGTCGAAAGCGACGCACCGCACATGGGCCATGCGCTCGAGCCGCGCCCCGCCCTTGATGAGGACGCCCTTGCGCGCGGCCGCCGCCAGGGCCGAGACGATGGAGACGGGGGTCGAGATGACCAGCGCGCACGGGCAGGAGATCACGAGGAGCACCAGCGACCGGTAGATCCAGGTACCCCAGTCGGCGCCGAGCAGGAGCGGCGGAACGAGCGCGACGAGCGCCGCCGTGGCCAGGATGATGGGGGTGTAGATGCGGGCGAAGCGGTCGATGAATGTCTGTGCGGGTGCGCGCTCGGACTGCGCGTGTTCGACGAGGTGGATGATCCGGGCGAGCGTGGAGTCTCCGCGCAGACGCGTGACGAGGACGTCGAGCGCGCCGTGGCCATTGATGGTGCCGGCGAAGACCTCGTCGCCGGGCCGCTTGTCGGCCGGCAGGGACTCGCCGGTGACCGGCGCCTGGTTGACGTCGCTCTCGCCTGCGGCGACCTGTCCGTCGAGCGGAATCTTCTCGCCGGGGCGGACGAGCACGACGTCCCCGATCACCACATCGTCCACGGGCAGACGGACATCGCCGGTGGCGCGGCGAACCAGCGCGTCGGACGGGGCCAGGTCCATCAGCGCCCCGATCGCACCGCGGGCACGATCCATCGCGCGGGCTTCGAGGAGCTGGGCCAGGGCGAAGAGGAGGACGACGGAGGCCGCTTCCGTCCATTCCCCGAGGATGATCGCGCCCGCCACCGCAATCATCATGAGGACGTGGATGTCGAGCAGCCCGGCGCGCGCCGAGATCGCCGCGCGCTTCGCGGTGAAGACGCCCCCGGTCGCGATCGCGGCCCCGAAGGCCGTCCAGAGCGGGACGCCCTGGACGCCGGCGGCCTGAAGCGCGAGACCGGCGAGAAAGCAGGCCGCGGAGACGATCACCAGACGCTGCCGGGTCACGGACGAGGCGCCGACCGGGACCGGCTCCTCGTGTTCGAGCCAGGCGCGCATGCCGGTCTGGGCGACCGCTTCCGAGATGGAGGCAGCGGTGAGCTTCGCGGCGTCGTATTTGACCCGCAGCCGCTGGCTGAGGACGTCGGCGTGGAGCGCTTCCATCCCGGAGAGGCCGCCAAGCCGGCGCTCGAGGATCGCGACCTCCTCGTGGCAGTCCATCCCCTCGATGCGGAAGGTGGACTCGGCGTGCAGCTCGCAGACGGTGCAGGTCGTCATCGGTGTTCTTCGACGTGGGTCCGCGCCTGCGTGAGCAGGGCCAGAATGTGATGGTCGTCGATGGCGTAGTAGACCAGCCGGCCGGCCCGGCGCGGCCGTACCAGGTGCATGCCGCGGAGCAGCCGCAACTGGTGCGACACCGCGGACTCGCTGATGCCCACGAGGGAGGCGAGGTCGCTCACGCAGCGCTCGCCGCCGGCGAGCCCCTCGAGGATGCGGACACGCGTGGGATCGCCGAGCACGCGAAACGTCTCGGCCAGCGCCTCGACCGTGCGGGCGTCCATCAGGCCTGCGCGGCGGGGATCCGGCGTGGTGGCCAGGATCGCGGCGTCACGAGCGGCGGTCGAGAGTGGCGAGGAACGGGCGGTTGACTTCTGCACGTATGAGCATCATCTCATACATTCAACCTGTTCGGGCGTCTCCTTCAAGACGGTGCGACGCCGCCCAGCTCGCCCGTCCAGGGGCGGGTCAGTCTTGACACGATTTTTGGTGTATCGGTAGTATGACGGACTGGGCCGTAATCGGCCTATTATCTATAGCTTACCCAAGACGGATTCGGCGGGCTGGGGCAGGTCGCGCGGGGACCGGCCGCCGGGGATGGTTCAGCAGGTTGACCGGAACGGAGCAACGCGCGTGATCGAGGTCCAGCACATTACCAAACGCTACGGCCGGGTGACGGCCGTGGACGATGTCAGTTTCCGCGTGGAGCGTGGGGAAATCCTGGGGTTCCTGGG
Source organism: Acidobacteriota bacterium (assembly GCA_031425515.1). Classification (GTDB taxonomy): domain Bacteria; phylum Acidobacteriota; class Vicinamibacteria; order Vicinamibacterales; family 2-12-FULL-66-21; genus JALZOC01. The sequence goes on from JANPJN010000060.1 coordinate 2,810, forward strand.
GCCGAACGGCGCGGGCAAGACCACCACGATGCGCATCCTCACCGGCTACATGCCGGCCTCGGAAGGGCGCGCGACCGTCGCCGGCTTCGACGTGTTCGACAAGCCGATCGAGGCCAAGCGGCGCACGGGCTACCTTCCGGAAACGCCGCCGCTCTATCCGGACATGACCGTCCGCGAGTATCTCGACTTCGTCGGGCGCATCAAGGGCGTCCCCTCGCGTGAGCGGGCCGAGCGCGTCCGCACCGTCATGGCGCGCACGCACGTCGCCGATATGGCGGATCGGCAGTGCGGCCGGCTCTCGAAAGGCTACCGTCAACGCGTCGGCCTCGCGCAGGCGCTCATCCACAACCCCGAAGTGCTCATCCTCGACGAACCGACCGCAGGGCTCGATCCCAAGCAGATCATCGAGACGCGCGATCTCATCCGCAGCCTCGCCGGCGATCACACCATCGTCCTCAGCACGCACATCCTGCCCGAGGTCGCGCAGACCTGCCAGCGCGTCGTCATCATCAACAAAGGGCATGTGGTGGCGGTGGACACGCCCGACAACCTGACCGCGCGGCTCAAGGGGGCCGCGACGATGTACGTGCAGGTGGATGCGTCTGGCGGTGATGCGGGCGCCGTGCTGGCCGGGGTGCCGGGCGTGACGCGCGTCGTGAGCGCCGACCATCGGCCCGCAGGCACAGACGGTTCTGGTGTCGCACCGGCGCATGCGCCCGCCTACGAGGTGGAGAGCGAACCGGACGTGGACGTGCGCCGCGAGCTTGCGCGCGCCGTCGTATCGAGAGGATGGGGGCTGCTGGAGATGCGCCCCGTTCGCATGAGCCTCGAAGACGTCTTCCTGCAGGTCACGACCGAAGAGCTTCCGGAGGAGGCGCCCCATGCGTAACGTGCTCGCCATCGCGGACAAGGAGGTGCGCGCGTATTTCGCGTCGCCCATCGGTTACATCCTCATCGGTCTCTTCGCGCTGCTCTTCGGGTACTTCTTCTACGTGTACCTGATGATCTTCAATCAGCAGAGCCAGCAGATGATGCAGTTCGGCCAGGGCGGCGGCGCGAACATCAATCAGATGATGATCCGCGGCCTGTTCCAGAATGCCGCCGTCATCATCCTGTTCACGATGCCGATGATCACGATGCGGACGTATTCGGAAGAGAAGCGCTCGGGCACGATCGAGCTGCTGCTCACCTCCCCCGTCACCGACCTCGAGATCATCCTGGGCAAGTTCTTCGGCGCGCTGACGCTGTACGCCGCGATGCTGCTCGTCACCGTGCTCTACATCGTGATGCTCTTCAAGATCAGCAATCCCGAGTGGAGGCCGATTGCGGCCGGGTATCTGGGGCTCCTGTTGATGGGCGGCTGCTTTCTCTCGACGGGGCTTTTCATTTCGAGCCTGACGAAGAATCAGATCGTCGCGGGATTCCTGACCTTCGCGACGTTCCTCATGCTCTGGATCGTGAACTGGATCGGCGAGTCGTCTGGCCCCACGATGCAGGCGATCGTGTCGTACCTGTCGATCACCGAGCATCTGGACGACTTCGTGCGCGGGATCATCGATACGAAGCACGTGGTCTATTACCTCAGCTTCATCACTTTCGGACTGTTCCTGACGGCCCGGTCGGTCGACAGCGAACGCTGGCGCGGATAAGCGGTCATATGTTGAAACGAGTGCTCGGACTCCTCGGATGGCTCGGCGTGGCGCTGGTGTTCAGCGCCCTCGCGATCCGCTTCACCCGTCCCGACTGGCAGCAGTACTACACGTGGCTCGCGTTTGCCGGGCTCGGCTGCACGCTGCTCTACATGCTCAGCCAGTGGCGCGAGATCGGCCGGTCCTTCTCGGGCCGGCAGGCCCGCCTCGGCAGCATCGCGGCGGCGAGCGTCGTGCTCGTGCTCGGGATCCTGATCGCGATCAACTATCTCGCGTCCCGCTACAACAAGCGGTGGGACCTGACGGCGGCCAAGCAGTTCTCGATCTCCGACCAGACGAAGAAGGTGCTGCAGGGGCTGCAGAAGCCGGTGCACATCCGCGTCTTCGACCGGAGCGAAGGCTTCCCGCGCTTCCGCGAGCGGCTGGACGAGTATCAGTACGCCTCGAAGCAGGTGTCGGTCGAATACCTGGACCTCGATCGGCAGCCGGCGCTGGCCAACCAGTTCCAGGTGCAGACGCCCGGCACAGTGGTGATGGCCTACGACGGGCGCACCGAGAAGGTCACGTCGGACGGCGAGCAGGAGCTGACCAACGGCCTGATCAAGGTCGTGCAGGGCGCGCAGCACAAGGTGTACTTCACCCAGGGGCACGGCGAGAAGTCGGTGGACGCCAGCGAGCGCGGCGGCTACAGCTCGATCGGCACGTCGCTCACCTCGGACAATTTCCTGACCGACAAGCTCGTG
>JANPJN010000061.1:0-8241 GCA_031425515.1 Acidobacteriota bacterium
AATGTTCTGCGTGCCGCTGTTGATGTTCACCGCCCGCTCGAGCAGCGCGAGCGCGGCGCCGCCCCCGGCGTCAACGGAGGCGACGATGGCGCGTTCGTCGGGGGACAGTGAGCCGGACGCCTGCAGGAACGGAAGCCCCAGCACGAGCGTGGTGAACACCGCCGCCGGAAAAACAAAAGAATCAATCACAGGGGGGATGTTAACGTAGCTATCAGCTATCAGCTATCAGCTGTCAGCTGGAACGATCCTGCGTCCTCTGCCTCCGCCAGTGTTGTCGTGCAGGACGATGGCGTCGGCCGCCGCACGGGCGGAGGCCGCCTCGGCGAGGGCGACGATCGCGCCGCCGAATCCACCCCCGGTCAGCCGCGCCCCGAAGACGCCCGGCGTGGCGGACGCAATCTCGACGAGCCGGTCGATCGCGGGGATCGACACCTCGAAGTCGTCGCGCATCGACGCGTGCGACTGCGCGAAGAGCGTGCCCACACGCTGGCAGTCCCCCGCGTCGAGCGCTTCGACGGCGGCGCGCACGCGCGCATTCTCGGTGACGACATGCCGCGCACGCCGCCGGAGCAACGGTGGCAGGCTGGCGAGCGCGTCGGGGTTGCTGACGTCGCGCAGCGCGGCCACGCCGAGCCACCGCGCCGCCTCGGCGCACTCCTCTCTCCGCACGCGGTAGTCGCCCGCGGCATGGTCGTGCGTCACCCCCGAGTCGATCACGATGAGCGCACTGCCAGCCGGCAGGGGCACGCGCCTGTACTCGAGCGACCGGGTGTCGAGGAAGAGCGCGGTGCTGCTGTCGGCGAAGCTGCACGCCATCTGGTCCATGATCCCGATCGGCGCGCCGACAAACCGTGTCTCCGCACGCTGGCCGATCCGCGCCAGGTCGAGATCCGTGAGCGGCAGATCAAACAGCGCGCGGAGCGCCCGGCCCAGCGCGATCTCGAGCGCCGCGCTCGACGACAGGCCGCTCCCCGCCGGGACGTCGGACGCAATCCGCGCATCGAACCCCCGAACGGCCTCCTGCGGCAGGCCGACGACCACGCCCTGCACGTAGTCGATCCAGCCCCGGCCCGGCGTCTCGCCTCCGATCGCGAACGTCAGCGGTTCATCCTCCGCAAACTGCGTGCTCCACACGCGCACCATCCGATCGTCGCGCGACGCCACCTCCACCCGCGTCCGCTGCGGTATGGCGGCGGGCAAGACGAAGCCGTCGTTGTAGTCGGTGTGCTCTCCGATGAGGTTCACGCGGCCGGGCGCGTCGGCGGTCACCGACGCCGGCCGGCCGAACAGCCGTGCAAACGATCGATGCAGGCCAGTTGAAGGCACCGGTGCGGACTCAGGGGACATGGGCGACGTTTCGGGCTAGACTCGGACCATGCGCGGCCACCGGCGGATCACCGTCGCGATCGGTCTGGCCCTCTGCCTCTGCGCCGTCGCGACGACCGTCGCGCAGCGTCGGCGCGGCTTCCGTGCGCCGCTCCGGATGGCCAGCGCTGAAAGCTTCGACGGCGGTTTCAATTTCTGCCGGATCATCTTCGGCGAGAGCCGGGACGGCGACGGCGGCAACTGGAGTGTTGATTACCCGCGCGCCGACGTGAACCTCTCCATCCGCCTCGCCGAGCTCACCCGCACGCGCATCAGCCGCGACGCCGCCACCGGCGAACCGAATCACGTGCTCCTGCGGCTGACCGACGACCTGATGTTCCAGTGCCCTTTCATCATGATGACGGAGGTGGGCTCGGCCTACATCAGCCCGGAGGAAGCGCCCCGCCTCCGGGAGTATCTCCTCAAGGGCGGGTTCCTGTGGGCCGACGACTTCTGGGGAGATTATGCGTGGGACATCTGGGCCCGCGAGATCGGAAAGGTCTTTCCGCCGTCCGAATACGCGATCGTGGATCTGCCGCTCAGCCACCCGCTCTTCCGGACGCAATTCATCGTGAGCAAGCTGCCGCAGATTCCCTCCATCGGCGCGTGGTACAGCAGCGGCGGCGGGACGTCGGAGCGCCCCGACAGCACGGAAGCGCACGCGCGGGGCATCTTCGACAAGCAGGGGCACCTGATGGTCCTGATGACGCACAACACCGACTTCGGCGACGCCTTCGAACAGGAGGCCGCCGACCCGCGCTACTTCCATACCTTTTCGGTGGACGGCTATGCCTTCGGCATCAACGTCCTGCTGTACGCGCTGTCCCACTGACGTCAGCGCGATGGATCCGCGCCAGCCCGGCGGATGCTCTACTTCCCCTGCATCCGCAGGATGGCGGCACGCAGCGACGCCTTCGTCGCCTCCGATCCCACGAACAACGCATCCGGAAACTGGCTGTACTGCAGCATGTCGGCGTAGATGGCCTCGCTCTGATACAGGTTGAAGCCCATGCCGGCCAGGTATTGCAGCCGCAGGTTCCGATCGCGATTGATCGTCGCATCCGCGAGCCACGGGGCCAGGTCGCTCTTCGTGCCGGCATAGTTCGAGAACAGATCGATCGCCGAGAACATGCCGATCTCGCCAAGCGACTTCGCCACCGGCGCCATCGACGGCTCGGACAGCCGCGCCTGCACGGCTTCGACATCGATCCGGGTCGGCTCCGCCTGGCCGAGCAGCACGAGGTCGTACCCCGCGCCGTTGTTGGTATTCCCCCACACCACGCCGCCCGGAAACACCTCCAGGAAGGTCGCGATCTCGCTCTTCACGGCGGCGGTGTTGCTCTCGTAGAGCTGCACGAACAGCGTGACGGCGCCGCCAGGGTTCAGGTGCGCCTTGACGGTTTCGAAGAACTCCTTCGTGTAGAGCATCGCCGCCCCCTTGACCCACGGGTCGAGCGGATCGGAGGTGATGGCGTCGAACTTCTGGTCGGTCGTCAGCAGAAAATGCCGCGCATCGTCGAGCACCACATGGGTCTTGGGGTTGTCCACGACCGCGAAGTTGTGGGCGCTGAAATATTTCGACACGACCTTCGGCACGAGCGGCTCGATCTCGGCAATCGTGAGCGACTTGACGTTGGGATCCACCGACACCGCGCCGGCCGTGACCCCGGCGCCGCATCCGATGACCAGCACCGACGCCGGGTTGCGCGGAATCAGCGTCGTCATGTGCCCGAGCATGCGCTGGAGGCGCATGTCCTGCGGCTCGCTCGAGGCCTGCACCTTGCCGGCGTTGTGGTAGTTCAGCACGCCGTTGGAGAGGCGCGACACGGCGACAGAGGCGTTCCATCCCTCGCCCATGTAGATAATCTCGGCGCCGCCCATCCGCGTGGCGGCGTAGCGGCCGTAGGCCACGAGAATGCCGGGTACGGGCTGGATGGATCGCGCCAGAAGGACGGCGGACCCCATGGCGAACGCCAGCAGCAGCGTCCCGACAAACTGCAGGCGAGGCTTCCTGCCCTGCGTGTCGGCGGCCGCCGACTCGAACATCAGCAACGCCGACGCCGCGGAGATCAGGACGAGCACCTGTTGCGCACGCTGGCTGCCGAGCCAGACGACCAGCAGCAGGCTGGCGGTCACGGAACCGACGATGGCGCCGAGCGTGTTGGCGGCGTAGACGCCGCCCACCAGCCGGGCGGGATCCTTGCCGCCGACCGCGACGGAGGCGAGCGCCAGCGGAAACGAGGCGCCCCAGAGAATGGCGCCCGGGAGGATGGCCCAGATGCAGCGGACCAGATCGAGCTGGAAGTTGAACCAGGGGTCTGTCGAGATCGAGGGATTGATCGGCCAGTACGGCAGCGACTGCGTGAGCATGTAGGCCGCCCACGCGAGGGCAACGCAGATCAGCATCTGGCACCAGCCGAGCGCCAGACGCGGGCGTGCGATGCGCGCGGCGAGTGTCGAGCCGATGCTGCTGCCGATGCCGAGCCCCAGCAGGAAGACCGCGAGGATCAGGGAGAAGGTGTAGACCGTCGCCCCGAAGAGCAACGACAGGATGCGCGTCCAGATGACTTCGGCGCTGAGCGCCGTCATCCCCGAGAGGCCGATCGCGACATACACCGGCCAGGCGTCCGCGGCGTGCTCGAGGGGCGCGGGCTCGGGCTCGGCCGACGCCTGCTCGTGCGGCGTGACGCGGGCGATGGCGAGCGCGGCGACCGCGACGAGCACATTGAGCCCGACGGCGACGAAAGTCGCGATGAGGCTGTCGTGCACGCGCAGGAGATAGAAGCCCGCCAGCAGACAGCCGACGACCCCTCCGGCAATGTTGCCCCCGTAAAAGTAGCCGAGCCACGAGACGCCTGCGGGCGTGGACTCGACCCAGCGGGCCATCGCGGGCAGGGTCGCCCCCATCAGCAGTGTTGGCGGCAGCAGGCAGATGCTGGCCGCTACGCCGCGAAGAAGGATGCCGGTGAGGCCGGATCCGGCCCAGGCGAAGTAGGCGCCCCCAAGCAGCGGCATGCCGAAGAGCAGGACGATGGCGATGGCCGCGATGCCGAGCTCCAGGTAGGCATAGATCCGCAGCGGGTGATGCCCCCGGGGGATGACCCGCGCCAGCAGCAGGCTCCCGAGACACATGCCGCCCATGAAGGTGCCGAGGAGCACGCCGAGCGAAACCGCGGAGGATCCGATGACGAGCTGGAGGAGCTGGAACCAGACAATCTCGTAAATCAGCGCGGCGCAGCCGCTGCCCACGAAGAGCAGCAGCAGCGCCGGCAGCACACGGCGCGCGGTCATGCAGTCAGGCCTTTCGAGAAGGGAAATCGACGGCGAATCGTATCACGCGCCTGCGCCGGCTCAGGCACGGCCGGCTGAGGCAAAACTGTGACACATAGCTCTCAGCTCTCAGCTCTCAGCTCTCAGCTCTCAGCTATCAGCTTCCGGCTTCCAACTGCTACGCTCCTACACGCGTGACCTCCACTCCCCTTTCGCCTCGCGTCGTGACGGCCGACCGCGGCGATGCGGGGCGCCGGCTCGATCTCGTGCTGCGGCGTCACCTCACCGATGTCGAGGCCGCGACGCGGACGCGGGTGCAGGCGTGGATCGAGACGGGCCTGGTCGCGGTGAACGGGCGACCGGTCCGGCGGGTAGCGTCGCGGGCGGCGCTGGGCGACGTGATCACCGTGGCGCTGCCGGCCGCGGAGCCGCGTCCGCCGATGGCGGCGGAAGCGGTCGCGATCCGCGTGCTTTACGAGGACGCGCACGTCCTCGCCGTGAACAAGCCGGCGGGCCTGGTGGTGCATCCGACGCACGCCCACGCGACCGGTACGCTGATGAACGCGCTGCTGTGGCACGCGCGCGACTGGCCGGCCCCGTCGCGGCCGTCGCTCGTCGGGCGTCTCGACAAGGGCACGTCAGGGATCGTGGTCGTCGCGAAGGGGGCCTCCGTGCACGCCGCGCTGCAGCGGGCGTGGGGCGGGGCCGGCACCATCAAGGAATATCTGGCGCTGGTGTACGGACGCGTCAGTCCCGCGACGGGGCGGATCGACCTGCGGCTTCGCCGTGACCCTGGCGATCGCCGCCGCGTCATCGCCTCCGATTGCAGCGGCGCCCCAAGCGCAACGTTGTTCGAGCGCATCGGACGTCCGGGCCGCACCGCCCCGGGTCTCTCGCTCGTGAAGTGCCGTCTGCTGACCGGCAGAACGCACCAGATCCGTGCGCATCTGGCGGCCCGCGGCTGGCCGATCGTCGGCGACCCGGTCTACGGCGCACCGCGTCGGCGCTGCGTCGAGGATGGGGTCCTCGGCGGCGAGATCCGAAGGTTTCCCGGCCCCGCCCTCCACGCCTGGCGGATCGTCGTCCCGCATCCCGTCACAGGCCGGCCGGTCGAGATCGTGGCCCCGCTGCCACCCGATCTTCGCGCGCTCGTCGCCGCCGCGGGCCTCGCGATCGACGGACGGGGCGCAAATCTTTCGCCCGTCCGCAGCCGGGCATCTGGTAACGTGCTCGCAGTCGGAGACGGCCTCCCGGCCCCCGGCCGCGACCCTGAAAGCCCTGATTATGAGTGAAGACGATATTTTCGACGCGAATCGCTGGGCCACGCACACGCCCAGGATGCCGCGCATGCCGCAGCTGCCCGGCCCGCTGCTCCGCATCGCGGCGGGGGTGCTGGCCTTGCTGGTCCTGCTCGGCACGACCTTCTACTCGGTCCAGCCGGAGGCGGTCGGCGTCGTGCTGCGGTTCGGGCGATACGTCCGCACGACCGAACCCGGCCTGCACATGAAGGCGCCGTTCGCCGAAGAGGTCATCAAGGTGCCGGTGCAGCGCCAGCTGAAACAGGAGTTCGGGTTCCGGACGGTCGAGGCCGGCGTGCGGACGGAGTACTCGAAGGAGAACTTCAACGACGAGTCGATGATGCTCACGGGCGACCTGAACGTCGCGATTGTCGAGTGGATCGTCCAGTACCGCGTGTCGGACCCGTATCAGTTCCTCTTCAAGGTCCGCAACCCCGAGGCGACCTTCCGCGCGATGAACGAAGCCGTCATGCGGCAGGTCGTGGGTGACCGCACGGTCACGGAAGTGCTGACGGTCGGCCGGCAGGAGATCGAAACGCGCGTCGAGACCGAGCTCCAGGCAATGGCGAAGCAGTACGAGCTGGGGATCACGCTCGACCAGGTCGTGCTCCAGGACGTGAACCCGCCGAACCCGGTCAAGCCGTCCTGGGACGCGGTCAACCAGGCGCAGCAGCAGCGCGATCGGCTCATCAACGAGGCGCGCGCGGAGTACACCAAGGTCGTGCCGCGCGCCAAGGGGGAGGCCGAGCAGACAATCCTCCAGGCGCAGGGCTACGCGCTCGACCGCGTCAACCGCTCGCAGGGGGACAGCGCGCGGTTCAAGTCGGTCTACGAGTCGTACCGCAAGGCCCCTGAGGTCACGAGGCGCCGGATGTATCTCGAAACCATGGGGCGGGTGCTGCCGAATCTTGGCGGCAAGGTCTTCCTCGACAAGGACGCGAAGGGCATCCTCCCGCTGCTGCCCCTCCAGAACATGATGGGCGACGGCGCCCGCCCGGGAGGTGCACAGTGAGCCGTCGCGGGATGATCGCAATCGTCGCCGCCTTCGTCGCGCTGGTGCTCTTCAATAGTGCCTACTACGAGGTCAGCGAAACCTCCCAGGTCATCATCACGCAGTTCGGCAACCCGGTCGGTTCGCCGGTCACGACGCCCGGACTGCACATGAAGGTGCCCTTCATCCAGCAGGCGAACTCCTTCGACAAGCGGTTCCTCGAATGGGACGGCAGCCCGAACCAGGTCCCGACCAAGGACAAGCGCTTCATCTGGGTCGATACCTACGCGCGCTGGCGGATCGTGGACCCGCTGAAGTTCTTCCAGCGGCTGCGCGACGAACGCGGCGCGCAATCGCGGCTCGACGACATTCTCGACGGCGAGACGCGCAATTCGGTCGCGCGCTACAACCTCATCGAGCTGGTGCGCAACACGAACCGCACACGCGCCGAAGTCGCGGTCGAATCAGACGAGGAAAGCGCCATCCTCGAACAGATCCAGAAGGGACGCGCCGCCATCGAGCAGGAGATCCTCCAGCGCGCCTCCTCCCGCATGGCCAACCTGGGCATCGAGCTGCTCGACCTCAGGCTGAAGCGGCTCAATTACGTCGAGCAGGTGCAGAAGGACGTCTTCGCCCGCATGATCGCCGAGCGCAACCGCGTGGCCGAGCTGTTCCGATCAGAGGGGGAAGGCGAAGCGGCGCGCATCCGCGGCGAACGCGAGCGCGAGCTGAAGCGGATCCAGTCCGAGGCGTATCGCTCGGCCGAGGAGCTGCGCGGGAACGCCGACGCCGAAGCCACCGCGATCTACGCCGACGCCCACAACCGCGACGCGGACTTCTACGCCTTTACCAAATCGCTCGAGACCTATGAGCGGACGATGGACGCGAAGACGGTGTTCATCCTCGGCACCGACAGCGAGCTGCTGAAGTTCATGGGCAAGCCGCGGTAGGCGGCGCCTCCTCGAGCAAGGGGGCGGTCAGATCGGCTTGACGTACCGCACGGTGTCGAGCCGGAAGCCGAGGTGCTCGTAGACGTCGCGGGCGTGGCGGTTTCCGTCGAACACATTCAGCGTCAGGATCGGGTACTTCCGCCGCCGGGCCCACGCCTCCGCTGCGCGGATCAACGCCCCGCCGGCGCCGCGGCCTTCCGCCGCCTCCGCCACGGCGAGAATGCCGAGATGGCCGTGCCACTCGAGCGTGAAGTAGTCGCGCGCTTCCTCGAGCAGCGCAAACCCCAGCGCCGCACCGTCCTCGCCCTCCGCAATGATCAGGGACGAGGACGGGTCAGGCAAATCGAAGAAGTCCCGCAGCGTGCGC
>JANPJN010000062.1:0-10050 GCA_031425515.1 Acidobacteriota bacterium
GTTCCGCCGCTCAGATTGTTGAGCACCCGCAGGTTGAGCGCGTCCATCTCGCGGATCGTCTGCTCCATGTTGGCGGCCGTCACCGTGAGGTGGCTGTGAATGTCCACGACCGGGAACTTCGCCCGGGTCACGAGATGGGGCTCGGTGACGACGGTCGATTTGGGCCGGTAGTCAACGATGCTCGGAGCCGGCTTGTCGGGCGCCTGACATCGCAGGTGGCGCACCTCGGTGGTGCCGGGGGGGCACTCCTCGCCGGGCTGGATGGCCACGCCGGGCTGCCCCTGGCGGCCGCCGCGTCCCTGCGCGCCGGGCGCGCCTTGAGGGCCGCGTGCACTCTGCGGTCCGGGCGCACCCAGCGGGCCCGGGCTGGCCGGGGAGGGGGCCGGACCCTGCGCCAGGAGCGCGGTGCCGGCGACAACGCATGCAAGCCCCAAGCTGGCCGATCGACGCATCAGTCCTCCGTGTGTGCGCGGGCGCCGGGGGGCGCCGCGTGGCGATGACGTGGAGAGTATCGCAGGTGAATGCCCGGCCGCGAGCGAGGCCTGCCGTCCCCGCGCGGCACGACGGGCGCTTCCACGGTGTCACGTCCGGCCGGGTGCTGTCTGACGCGCCGGTCTGGCAGCAGCCGCGTCAGGCTTCGTCGTCGATCGGGGCCAGCGTGAGGTAGAGCGGGCCGACTCCAAGGAGGGCGATGAGGGCGGCGGTGCCAGGGCCGGCCCGGTTGACGGCCGTGAAGCGCAGCCGCGCGCCGGGTGCCACGTCGAACTCCAGCGTCCGCCAGACAAGGGTGTTATGGGCCCGCAGGCGATGGCGGCCCGGTGCGATCTCACGCGTCGCGCGATCGCCGTACAGGAGCGTCGCGAACGGCGCGCCGTCGAGCGATACGACGATCTGGCGTTGCCGGACGTCGTCTGCCGAGGTGCGCTCGACGGTGAGCCACGCGGAGGGAGCCATGTCCGCCGCTCAGGGTGCCACAGTTCACGCGACGCCGGAAAGCACCCGTGACGCGCCCACGGTATCCTGACGCCGGATGTCCGATGAACAGTGGGCGGTCGGCGACGCCGACGGAGGCGTGCGGCTGGACAAGTTCCTCGCCTCGCCGCAGCGCCTCGGTTCGCGGAGCCGGGCGGTGCACGCGCTCGAGCGCAGTAAGGTCTATGTGAACGGATCAGAAGCGGCGTTGCGCGATGCGTCGCGCCGCCTGGCGCCGGGCGACGTCGTCAGGCTCTGGATGGACCGTCCGGGGAGCGCGAAGCCGCGCCCGCGCACGGGCGTCGTGGGCGATCTCGACATCGTGTATGAGGACGCTGCGCTGATTGTCGTGAACAAGCCGCCAGGCCTGCTGGCCGTGCCGCTCGAGCGCAAGGGTGAGCAGCCGTCGGTGTTCGATCAGGTCGAGGACCATCTGCGCCCGCACGGCCGCCGCCGCCCGCTGACGGTGCACCGGATCGATCAGGACACGTCGGGTCTCGTCGTGTTCGCGAAGGAGGCGGAGGCCCAGCGCGTGCTGCGCGAACAGTTCAAGCGGCGGGAGCCCGATCGGGTGTACCTCACGGTCGTGTACGGCGTGCCGGCGCCGCGTGAAGGGACGTGGCGGAACGTCCTGGTCTGGGACGAGAAGGCGCTGATTCAGAAGGAGACGCACCCGAAGGATCCGCGCGGGACTGAAGCCATCAGTCTGTATCGAGCGGTCGAAATCTTCGAGGGGGCGTCGCTGCTGGAGGTGCGACTGCGGACGGGGCGCCGCAATCAGATCCGGATCCAGGCTCGGCTGCGCGGGCACACTCTTGTGGGCGAGGAACGCTACGTCTACGGTCCCGATGTGCTCAGGCCGATTCCGTTCGGGCGCCAGGCGCTGCACGCGTGGCGCCTGCGGTTCCGTCACCCGGCCGATGGCCGCACGCTGGAACTGGAGGCCCCGATGCCTCGGGACCTGGCGGACTTGCTGACCCGCCTCCGCCGCGCCGGGTGATGCGTTCATGCTCCCTTCGGCGAGCAGCAGGCGCACGACTGGCAGGGGACCCGGCATGAGGGCTGCAGGGGGCATGCGCGGCACGGTTCGCCCAATCTGGAGGTTGTCGATGTCTGGCACTGGTTCGCTGTCGTCCCGCCTGCTCATGCTCCTGCTGCTCACGGCGTCCGTGCTCGCGGGAGGCTGCTCCATCGTGGGCGGCATCTTCAAGGCCGGCCTGTGGGTGGGCGTGATCATGGTCGTCCTGGTGATCGCCCTCATCATGTTCATTGTCGGCAAGGCGCGGGGCTGACGCGAGGTAGTACACTGGCGCCGCGGAGGTGGAATGAAAAACTGGATGGCGGCGTGCGGTCTCGTCCTGGTGGTGCCGGCCGGCGCGAGCGCGGAATTGAAGTACACCCTGAAGACCGAACTGCAGAAAGCTGCCGGTCCCGTCTCCCCGGCGCCCAATCCCCTGCTGGCCATGATGGGGGAGGCGATGTCGAGGCAGGTGCTCCCTGAAGGGAATGCCACCATGACGTACCTCGTGAGCGAGAAGGGAACCCGGCTGGAGTTCCTGAATGCCGCCATGGGGCAGGCTGCGGGAACGGTGAGCCTGATGCAGCCGGACGGCACGGCGGTCATGCTCAACCCGAAGGAGCAGACCTACTGGAAGATGGGGCTTCAGGGGGCGGCGGCCTCGCTGCAGGCGGCCGGCGTGACTCCGAAGGTCACCACCGCGCGCACGGGTGAGGCCGAGACGGTGGCGGGTGTGAAGTGCGAACGGTCCACGTTTGCGGTGCAGGTGGACTTGCCCCTGCCCGAAGCGGCGCGCCAGAGCCTCGGCGCGGACTTTCCCTCATCGATCGACCTTGCGGGCGACACCTGCTCGACAACCGATCAGTTCCAGCAGTACGGCCCGATGGCGTCGAAGACGCAAGCGACGGGCATCCTGGCCGCGCTGGGGCTCGATTCGCTCGCGCAGGGCGGCATCGTCCTGCGCCAGAGCATCCGGCTTGGCGGCGTCGAGATCCGGTCGGTGGTCACCGAGATCGCCGAGCAGCCGGCCGCCCCCGAACTGTTCGACATCCCTGCCGGCTACAAGGAAGTCCCTCCACCCGCCCCCCGCTAAGGCCCCCGAGGGGCCCCCGAGGGGGACCGAGGGGGACACTCATCTTTAGGCTAAGTCGTTGAGGGATAAGGAAAAATTTCACCGGGGAGCCGGATCAAAGGGACGTCAGCGGCGATCGATGGCTCCGAGTCACTCGGATCAATGTTTCCAACGACTTAGCCTAAAGATGAGTGTCCCCCTTGTTTGAGGTTCGGCTGCGCGGAGCGCGCCAGGGGGAGTGGCGCACGTTTCGGGAACCGACGAGGATCGTGGAGGCCACCGAGATCGCCCAGGTGGCCGACTGCCTCGCGGACGTGGAGCGGGCCGTCCGGCAGGACGGCTGTTACGCCGCCGGCTACCTCACCTACGAAGCCGCGGCCGCCTTCGGCCTGCCGGCCCACGACCGACTTCCTGACGGCCTCCCTCTGGCCTGCTTCGGCCTCTTCAACCCCCGTTCGGTGGAATACGGCCGCCTGACCGTCGCGGGACGGTATCGCACCGGGCCGTGGGAGCCGTCGCTCGACCGTCACGCCTACGCCGACGCCATCGGCCGCATCAAGGCGCTCATCGAGGCGGGTGAGACCTACCAGATCAATTTCACCTTTCGTCTGGACGCCGACTTCACGGGTGACCCCCTGGCGCTGCTGCGCGACCTCGACGCCGCGCAGGACGGCTCGTGGGGCGCCTGCGTGGACGGCGACCGTTTCACGATCTGCTCGGCATCCCCCGAGCTGCTCTACCGCCGGCACGGTGACCTCCTCGAGTGCCGTCCCATGAAGGGGACGGCGTCGCGGGGCCTGTGGCCCGCCGACGATCGCGCGCGCGGAGAGGGGCTCAGGGCCTCGCCCAAGAACAGGGCGGAGAACGTGATGGTGGTGGACATGGTGCGCAACGATCTCGGCCGCATCGCGCGCACGGGATCGGTGGAGACCCCGTCACTCTTCGACGTCGAGCGATATCCCCTCCAGTGGCAGATGACGTCGAGCGTACGTGCGCGGTCGGACGCCGGCTTCTCCGCAGTCCTCGGGGCGCTCTTTCCATCGGGGTCCGTCACCGGCGCACCCAAGCACCGCTCGATGTCGATCATCCGGGACCTCGAGCCCTCGCCGCGGGGCATCTACACCGGCGCCATCGGCTACCTCTCCCCGCATGGCCGCCAGCACTTCAGCGTCGCCATTCGTACGGTGACGATCGACAAGGCGCGCGAGCGCGCCGAGTTCGGCGTGGGGAGCGGCATCGTGTGGGACTCGGCCGAGCGCGACGAGTACGACGAGTGCCGCCTCAAGGCGTCGATCCTGCTCGAGCGGCCGCGCTTCTCCTACGCCACTGGCGCACGCCCCGACTTCCGGCTGCTCGAGACGATCGGCTGGACGCCGCTGGACGGCTTCGCACTGCTGCCGCGCCATCTCGCCAGGCTTCGCGAGTCGGCCGAGTGCTTCCGCTTCGCGTACGACCTCGACCAGATCCGCGCCATGCTCGACACGGCCGTGGGGGACCTGATTGGACCGTCGAAGATCCGGGTGCTCGTCAGTCAGGACGGCACGATCGTCTGCGAAGGGATCGATCGCAGTCCCCCGCCGGAGGGCCCGCTCCAGGTCTCTCTCGCGGCCGACCCGATCGATCCGACCGATGTCTTCCTGTTTCACAAGACCACGCGGCGCGGGGTCTACGAGCGCGCACGCGCGTCACGGCCGGACCGCGACACGGTGCTGCTCTGGAATCCTGACGGCGACGTCACTGAAGCCACCGAAGCCAACCTCGTCGTCCGGCTCGACGCCGGGCTCCTGACTCCGCCAGTCGCGAGCGGTCTGCTCCCGGGTGTCCTGCGCGCCGAACTGCTCGAGAGCGGCACTATCGCCGAGCAGCAGCTGACGATCGCGGATGTACGAGGCGCCTCCGAGCTCTGGCTGATCAACTCCGTGCGCGGGTGGATGCCGGCGACGCTCCTGCCGTAACGAGCTGCGCGCTCAGCGCCGCTGCGTATCGCTGACCGGCTGGAGGATGACGTAACTCACGAGGACGAACGACAGCAGGACCAGCACGCCAACACCCTGCGCAACGCGCGGCTGGAGACCCAACACCCCAATCCCGAGCGACGTGACGCCGGCCCAGATGAGCGGGCCCGTGACGGCCGAGAATCGCCCCACCATCCCATAGAGGCCGTAGAATTCTCCGATGCGATCCGGCGGCGCGAGCCTCAACATGTACGGTCGATCGGCCGACCAGATCCCGCCGAGCGCCACCCCCGCCGAGCAGGCGACGACGTAGAGCGTGAGGAGAGGAAGGCCCAGAATGCCGACGGCCGCCGCGAGAACGAAGACGCCCATCCAGAGGTACAGGACGTAGTTGAGCGTGCGTTTCGGCCCGAAGCGATCCACCAGCCCTCCCCACACGAACCCCCCGATGACGGCGAAGGTGATGGCCGTCATCAAAATGAGCTTCGCCGATTCCTCACCCTGGGCGCGCGTCAGGCCCGTGCCCTCGGCGACGTTGATGGTGTAGAGCGCCATGATGGCGATGACGGTGTTGATCGGGTCCGTGTAGAACACGCGGCCGATCAGGAACCGCAGGAGACCCGGATACTCCGCGCTCGACCGCACCGTCCGCATCGTCGCCTGTGTGGACTCCCGGATCATCCGCCACGAGAAGACTTCACGCGGATGCGGATTCCCCCGCTCGGTGACGAGGAGGAAGCAGGGGAGCGCGAACAGCAGGAAGCACACCGCGATGACCGTGAAGAGAAACGCCTTGTCGTCGGAGCCGAACGCCGCGTTCAGCCCCAGCCCCACGGCCACGTACGAGCCCAGATAGCCGACCCCCACCCCGATCCCGCTGATGCGGCCGCGATTCCCTTCGTGGCTCACCTCCGGCAGCAACGCGTCGTAGAACTGCAGGCCTGCCTGATAGGCGACGTTGGCCAGGATGAAGCAGATGGCCGTCGTGTAGAAGCCGCCGCGGGCCAGCACCGACGTGAACCCGACGCAGAGGAGCGTGCTGACGATCAGGAACGGCATGCGGCGGGGGGCGCGGTCCGACATCGCACCCAGCAGCGGCGAGGCGACGAAGATGATCCCCATCGAGAGAGCGGAGATGACGCCGTAGACGCCGTCCGCGCGCGACGCGCCCACCTGGTCGCGCACCCAGGTGGAGAAGTACAGCGACACCACGCCCATCGAAAAGATTGTGTTCGCCAGGTCGTAGAGGACCCAGCTGACCACCGCGCGGGTGCGGACGCGGGGCGTGGCGCCGGCCGGACGTGCCGTCAGCCGGTGCCTCCCGACGCACGGATGCGCTTGACCTTCTCGTCGCGCTCGCGCTCGAAGCGGTCGAGGTCCCGGCGCATCTCCGCCTCCCGCTCGGCGAGCTGGTCGGGCTCGAAGAGGCCGGCCACGGCCGATTGGTGCATGATGCGGCGCTCCGCGACCTGCGCCTCATAAACGCGCCGCACCTCGGCAATCGCGGTCCGCTGCTGGTCGGTCAGCGGCGTATCGATCGTCCCGGCCTCCGCGTCTTTGCGGCGCAGGCGATCCATGACGATGTCGAGCGCGCTTCTGGGCTGGTCGTCCATGCGAGAAACCTCCGTGCTACGGCCGCCGCGGGGTACCGCCGCGAACCGGTTCTCCGATTCGCCTTGCCCGCCGCGTCGTGTAACTGCGAGGCGAGTATAGATCGACGCGCCGTCTGAGCGGCCGCGACGCCCTCAGCTTCGGCCCGTCGCTTGCAGCAGGGGATCCGGAGGTTTACCCGATGGGTTTACGAGACAAGTACGCGTACGCAATCAGCACGGCCAAAGGCAAATTCGATGGCAGCGCCAACGAAGAAGGCGGGAAGCTGCATTTTGTCGGGACAGTGAAGAGCGAAGACGACAAGAACGCGCTCTGGACCGCGATCAAGACCATTCCCGAGTGGAAGGACGAGGTCGAGGTCGATATCAAGGTGACCGGCGGCGGCGCCGCGTCGAGCGCGGGGGCCACGGGCACATCGGGCAAGACTTACACCGTCAAGGCCGGGGACACGCTCAGCAAGATTGCCAAGGAGCACCTCGGGAATGCCAACGCCTACATGAAGATCTTCGAGGCAAACAAGGACCAGCTGACCGATCCGGATCTGATCAAGCCCGGACAGGTTCTCAAGCTGCCCTGATCACTCGCGGTTCCCGCCCGTTCACGACCGTCGTCGCGGCGCGCAGTCGCGATGGCGGTCTCTTCGCTGAGACATGGGCGCCGACACCACGCAACGCCGGCTTGACCCGATGAGCTCGCCCCGGGCGCTGGTATACTCGCTGCGCCCATGAGCGCCGCCGCCGCCCCGTCCGACGGCCCGTCGCCGTCCCGTCCGAACGTGCTGCTGGTCGAGGATCATCCCGATTCCCGCCAGATGTATGCGGAATTCCTCTCCGATGCCTTTGAAGTGCTCACGGCCGCAGACGCCACGCGCGCCCTCGACATCGTTCGCGGCGCCCGCATCGACCTGTTGATTACGGACCTCTCGCTCCCAGGTCTGGACGGCTTTCAACTGTGCGAGGCCATCCGGCTTGACCTCAGCATCTCCCCGATGCCCATCATCTGCCTCAGCGGCTACAGCGGTCACGACCATGACGCCCGCGCACGCGAAGTCGGGTGCGACCGGATCCTGCAGAAGCCCTGCATGCCCGATGTGCTCCTGCGCATCGTGCGTGACCTCCTGACCGCACAAGACGCCTCCCGGCCCTGACCCGTCAGCGCGCCGCGACGGCCTTTGCCGTCGGCTGCGCGACAGAGGCGGCGGCATTGGTGCTGCGGCGCAGCCGCTCCAGCCGCTCCGCCAGCTTCGTCGTCTGGCGTCCGTCGATGCCGTAGACGTCCTTCCAGAACTGCATGCTCCCGTCGGGCGCCACACGCGCGGTCCAGTAGCCGAGGTAGACGGGCACCGGCGCCTTCAACTTGACGATTGTTTCTTCGGCGCCGTGCATGGCCTCTTCGATGCGGGCCGTCGTCCAGTCGGGCTGATCCCTCAGCACGTACTCCGCGAGCTTCTGCGGCGTCTCCAGCCTGACGCAGCCGTGGCTCAAGGATCGGCTGGCGCGGGCGAAAAGCGAGTCCGCGGGCGTGTCGTGAAGGTAGACGTTGAACTGGTTGGGGAACATGAACTTCACCAGGCCCAGGGAGTTCGACGTGCCCGGCCGCTGGCGGAACCGGTAGCGGCGGGGGTCGTTCAGGTCCACGGAGGAGGGGTCCACCGTCTTGCCAGCCGTATCGACCACCTCCATGTTGCTGCGGTCGAGAAAGCCCGGATCCTTCATCACGGCCGGGAGCGTTTCCTTCTGCGCGATGTCCTCCGGCACGTTCCAGTACGGCGCAAAGACGAGGTACGTCATCCTGTGATTGAAGATCGGCGTCGGCGTGTCCTGCTTTCCGACGACCACGCGCATCGACAGCGGGGTATTGCCGCGCTCCCGCACATCGAGCCGCATCTGCGGAAGATTCACGAGCACGTGCGGGCTGCCGAGATCACGCGGGAGCCAGCGCCACCGCTCCATGTTCAGCGTGATCTGGCGGATGCGTGCGTCCACCGGCACGTTCAGCTCCGCCACGACCGGAGCACTCACCACGCCGTCCTCGGGCAGCCCGTGGGCACGCTGAAAGCGCTTAATGGCGTCCTGCAGCGCGGCATCGTAGTCGCCCGCTTTCTGCGTGGCCGCCACGCCCCCGGGCAGATCGCCCGACGCGGCGAGTCGAAGCGCGAGCGCCTGGACGGCCGGGGACTTCTGCCCGGGCTTGAGCTTCGTGGCGCCCGGCACCTTTGGCCAGCCGCCTTTGGCCGCCAGTTCCCGGTACCGCACGAGCGCTTTTCGAAGGCCGCGATATTCCTCGTCGGCTGGCGTCAGCTCCATCAGCGACTCGGCGACGCGGTTGTCGCGGAGCGCCGCCTCGAGATGATCGAGCGGCTCGAACGGCTCGGTGTCGATCTGCCACGTGGGATCGGCATGCGCCAGGTCAGAGACTCCGTCAGCGAGATCCGAGGCGTACTTGAGGTACAGGTACGTCAGCCATGTGTCCATGGCGGCGGCCTGTTCAGGGTCGAAGCCCTTTCGCGACAGAAAGCCGGACGAAGCCTCTTTCCGCCGCTGTTCGAGCAGACTGGCGCCGTAGAGCTCGGGATCGATCCCCTCGGCATCGGCCGCCCGGATGGCGCCAATCAGGGCGTCCATCTGTTTGCGGGGGGAACCGTTGCTGATCCACGCGGGTGCGAACGCCCGCTTCTCGTAAAAGGTTCGCGTGCCGCGCCACAGGCGAGCCCCCTCCTTGTCGTTCGTGACGAAGGCGGGCTGGCCGGCCGCCTGCAACGCCCGGCGCAGCGGCGCATCGGCGTCGTCTGGCGCCTTGCCCGCGCCGGACTGCATGCGGCCGCACGCCGACGTCCCAGCGAGGGCGGCGGCAAGAACGAGAACCCGGGTCAACGGCACACGCGGCATCAGGACATCTCCCGCCGGCTCGACAGCAAGGCCAGTGCCCTTTGACACGGAGCGGGAATTGGAGAGGAATTCCGAGGGCTTCCCGGCCTTTGCCGGCATGCCCGTGACGGGCCCTATCGATGCGAGGTGTTACTCTGGCTACCCATTCGACCGCCGGTTCGGGTGCGAAGAAGAAGACCGCACGCCGTACACGGTCCGCCCCGACCGCAACAGCGACCCACTCGCACACGCACCTGATTGAGGCCATCGTCCGCGACGACCTCAACCTGGCCGCGGCGGGATTGCTGCACGACATGGCCGCCCTCCAGGCGGCCGAACGCAGCCAGTTTGGCTACAAGCGGGCCGCGAAGGCGGTCGTCGGCCTCGACGTCCCGATCGCCGATCTCATCGCGAACGGCACGCTACGCGATGTGCCGTTCGTGGGCCCGTCGAGCGCACGCATCATCGCAGAGCTGGTCTCGGTCGGACGCTCGGCGACCGTCGAGGCGGCGCTCTCGAAGAGCCCGCTGGCCGCCAGAGCGCTGCCGCTCCGGG